>JAFWRC010000307.1 GCA_017508825.1 Lachnospiraceae bacterium | reverse complement strand
GTATGACAAGGAGGTGCTGCACATGGCAGAGAAGGTGTTTTTGCCCGGTGGGATCAAGGAGCGACTGGAGGACCTTCGCAACCGGCGAAAGCTCACGCTGAAAGAACTGTCGGAGAAAACCGGCGTCGACTACTCCACCCTCAGCCGGATTGAAAACGGAAATGTGAAAAAGGTTGGGGACGATGTCCTGATGAAGCTCTCCCGTCGTGTATTTTGACATAGCGTTTCGCCTCCTTTCGTCATGTATCCTACAACATGACGCAGCGTAACAAGCAACCCCTGACGCAGGGGGGTGATCCTGGGCTGTTATTCTTTATTCTATCAGAGATTCGGGCATAAGAAAACCCCGGAAGACGTATGCTTCCGGGGGTGATGATATGAGGTCTCGATCAGTGTCTCGTACACTGCAGAGCGCGGCGGCTTTTCCCTTTTTCGTTAGGCTAGCATACCACAATACACTACGATTTTCAATCATTTACCACCTCTTCACATAGTTTTTTTCTATCTCACTAAGTAGCAAGCAGGGTCTGGAACGCTATTGTCGTCCAGACGCTTGCATGTTGGGGATTCCCAAACCCTTTGAATCACACTTCGTGTGAGCTGCGCGTTTTGCAAAAACGCTTATATAGCCGGATACCTTACTCAGGAAAAACGAAAAGCCAGGGCAGGTGATATCGGATCATTTTCCGATTTCCTGCTCTGGCTTCGGTTTCATTTTTTGATTATTGGACTTATCGTCCCCAGCCGGTTTTACCAGTTCTCGTACCGTTCATGCTGATCAAGTTCCCGGATCCTCTGCATATCCTCTTTGCTCAGTTCGAAATCAAAGATGTCATAGTTTTCGGCAATATGGTCCGGATTGGAGGAACCGGGGATGGCGATAAAGCCTGCCTGCAGCTGCCACCGGAGGATGATCTGCGCAGAAGACTTTCCGTACTTTTCTGCCAGTTCTTTGATCACTTCATTGCCGAAATGCTCGGATGTGTGGCCCCGGCCTCCGAAGGGATACCAGGATTCGATCACGATGCCGTACTGACTTGCATATTCCTGCAGTTCGGTGTTCTGATAGTACAGATGATTTTCGTTCTGGATGACCGCCGGAACGATCGTTGCAAAGGATAAAACTTCGTCCACCTGTTCCTTCGTATAGTAATTCGAAATGCCGATCGAGCGGAGCTTTCCGGCGCGTACGGCATCCTCCATGGCTTTGTAAACGCCTTCGTCATCATAACCCGGCTGATGGATCAGCATCAGATCGATATAATCCACGTTCAGATCTTTCAATGCATCGTCTATGATCCCGCCTGCGCGTTCATAGTTTCCGCCGTAGATCTTGCTGGTGATAAATACATCTTCCCTAGTGACGATACCTTCGTCGATCGCTTTTTGAAGCCCGCGCCCGACGCCAACTTCATTGCCATAGTACCGGGCTGTGTCGATGAGACGCATCCCGGACTTCAGGGCGTGATAAACGGAATTCTCCGCTTCGTCATCGGACAGCGTCCAGGTGCCAAGACCGATAATGGGCATCTCATATCCGCTGTTTAAGAGCACGGTCTGTTTTTCAAAATCAAATACTCCCGTATCCGCCGGCTGTCCGCTCAGGATATCCAGCGACTTCACCCATTCTGAGATCTCCCCGGCAGTCGTTCCGATGGCAAAGCGTCTGCCTTCCATCCACGCGGCGTCTGGAGCAAGCGGATGGAGATTTTCGGTGCTTGTCCCAAGCGGGCTGGAATGAGAAGTGCAGAAAGGGATGATTGTTTTTCCGGACAGATCCACTCCCTCCAGGAAAGTGTAAATGATCTTCGGTGCCTGGCCGTGCCAGATCGGATACCCGATAAAGACGGTATCGTATCCGGTCACGTCCGGCAATTCTCCCGCAATCTCAGGACGGGCGGAAGGATCATTCTGCTCCCTGTCGGCACGGCAGTTCGTGTAATACTTGATATCGTCATCGGTGTAGGGAACCTTCGCTTCGATTTCATACAGATCCGCATTCAGATCCTCTGCGATGTATTCGGCAAGAGGCTTTGTATGCCCGGTTCGGGAGAAGATCACAACGAGCACTTTGCTGCTTTCCGGCTCCATCCGTCCTTCAGACAGGGAAAAAGTGACTGTGACATTCCCACTGCCGAGGATATCTTTCAGCTCAGCCTGAGATAAATCCTGCACTTTTCCGAGACGGGTGAAGCTCCAGTTGTTTACGTCATAATAGATCGTGATCTGATCGCCCTGGTAGAGGATCACATCACCCGGCTCCGTGGTGATCTGCTCATCATTTCGGGGAAGCGTGGTCCCGAGAGGACCGACCTTCTCAAAGCTGCCGTAGTCGTGCATTTCGACTGGCACGTCTCCGCTCTTCAGAAGATCAAGGAAAGCGTCTGCGGAAGAATTCTCAGCTGCAAGGATCTTCAGGACCTTTCCATTTACATGTGCATAAAACATTCTGTCCGTTCCTTCCGGTAATGAAGATTTTGTGCTATAAGGTTCCGAAGCTTCATTCTCAGATGCCGGTTCTGTCACTGTCGGAAGGCTCGTTTCTTCAGTAGAGCCGGACACTTCCGATGTGCCTGCCTCCGCTGGTCGGGTGCTGCTGCAGCCTGCGAGAAGAAGGAGCATCAGGGCCAGCAAAAGAGCAGATATACGGGTTCTGTTACTTAAGAGATTTCCCGAATTCATAAGCTTCATCCTGTTCCTCCTTTTTCCCGGAGGCCTCATCCGGATCGGAGATGCCGCCGCAGAATAGTGATCCGGCAAGCTCTGCCTTTTCAAAACAATCGACCCAGCCCTGCAGGCCGCTTATGGCTTTTTCAGGCACATAGTCTTCATCTTCCGTGGCTGTCATCAACATATAGACTTTACGGAATCTGTAATCCGAGGGATACAGAGGATTCAAACGGTCCAGCAGCGTCTTCATCTGGCCGCTCATTTCATAGTAGTAGATCGGTGTGGCAAACACGAGGGTATCCGCGTTTTTGACCTTTTCGACGATCCAGACCGCATCGTCTTTCAGTACACATTTTTGTGTCTTCTGGCAGACAAGACAGCCAATGCAGAATTTCAATTCCTTACCCTTCAGGCTGATATGTTCGACTTCATGTCCTGCGTCCTGAGCGCCTTTGACCAGACTCTCTGTCAGGATGTCCGAATTGCTTTTCGCCCGGAGGCTGGTGGAAAT
>JAFWRC010000306.1 GCA_017508825.1 Lachnospiraceae bacterium | reverse complement strand
GGTCACGATATCCAGATTTTCCTGCAGGGTACCGCCTTTTTTCTTCATGCGTTTTTCCGCCTGCTCGATCTCTTCCAGTGTGTAATCCAGCGCCTTTCTCGGGCGGCCCATCGCGCTCAGAAAATCGTCATTCATTTCGTTTTTTCTCCCTCATTCATCCTGATTAAAAGTAACTGTTCAGAACCTTGCGGTCTGTCCTGAATAGTTACCATAAAAGCATAAAACGGAAAGCGACTTCACGTCACTTTCCGATCCTTGTCAGATACGATTCTTTAAAAATGCTCTCATAGCCGACATTTTACCATAATTTACGGAAAAAGTGAAGTGCGTGGCCTGAGAATGAACAGTAAACATTATTTACCGCAGGATCTGCCCGAGTTCCCGGCATACATCCCCGTCCACATACTTCTCTTCACCGCTCATACCATTTAATTGCAGCAGATCGCTATACTGCCATACCGCATTATCCTGCATCGGCGGGAGATACACCCCGCGGATCCACAGCGGATAATCCTCAAAATACCCTTCCAGAAAACGCTGATAAAACGGCTGCGTAGAGTAGATCATGGGCTTGCATCCGTATTGCGCTTCCAGGATCTGCAGCAGTTCCGTCAGTTCCCTGCGGACCGCCTCTGCTTCCGGCGGATTTTTGCGCTTGTTCCCGTAATATTCCACATCCACCACCGGGATCAGAGTGCCGTCCTCTCCCACCGTTTGGATGAAGTGTTCCGCCTGCGTTACTCCCGGACTGTCGAAACTGAAGAAGTGGTAGGCCCCGGCAGCAATGCCTGCATTTACGGCATCCGTCATATTCTGTTCATAGCATTCATCCACATAGGAACTGCCCTCGGTCGCCTTGATATAAGCAAAACCGATCCCCTGCTCCCGCATCTGCTGCCAGTCGATCTGTCCCTGATAATGCGAGACATCGATGCCCTGCACCGGATAGCCCTTTGCGATAAGTCTGGTCGGGATCTGAAAGTATAATAATCCAAGAATAATTGCACCGATAAGAAAAGTGATTGCAAGCCATTTCAGCACTGCTCTCCTCTTTTTTACTGAATCTGACAGGCCCTCCGTAATCTTATCTGCCGTCTTCTTTTCCGGGATCTGTTCTGCTTCCGGAACATCCTTCTTTATCTCATCTGTTGTATTTATTTCCATATCAATACTTTTGCGCTCCCAGCGAATTATATTCTTCAAACAGTTTCAGACATGCTTCTCTGTCCACCTCGATCAGATACTCTTCCATTCCCTGCCGGCCGCCGAATTTCTCATCAAAGACTTTATCGCGAAAACCGATGGCTTCGTTATCCGCGATGGTACAGCCGTAATATACCTTTTCGATATTCGCCCACATACATGCCGCCAGACACATCGGACAGGGCTCTCCGGTGGTAAAGAGTTCACAGCCGCTCAGGTCATGGGTACCCAGAATACTCCCGGCTTTGCGGATTGCGGTAACCTCTCCATGCGCCGTCGCATCATGGTTTGCCAATACCATATTATGACCTTTTGCAAGGATCTTTCCGTTCTTTACGATCACGGTGCCGAAGGGACCGCCATGGCCTTGATGTATGCCCTCTCTGGCTTCATCGATCGCCTGCTGCATATAGGAATTCTCTGCCTGATACATTAAAATACCTCCCTTACGATCCTTCCCTTGCCGCCTTCACTTTGTACAATTCGCGGTCACTTGCCTGCATACACTCCTCGATGGTGATCTTCCCGTCGGGCTTCATTGCTGCATATCCCGCACTTGCCGATACGACAAAAGTTCTTCCTTCTTTTTTGTTCAGTTCGGTCAGCTCTTTTTTAAACAATGCAACATATTTTTCCGCTGCCCCGTTCTCCGCTTCCGGTAAAAATACCAGAAATTCATCTCCACCGACACGGGAACCCACTGCCCGGAGCGGAAGGGTATTACGGATCGCTCTACCCACCAGGCTGATCGCAAAATCACCGACGGTATGTCCGTAAGTATCATTGATCGTTTTCAGTTTATCCAGATCGATACAGACAAACGCGATCTCCTTCCCGATCAATTCTCTCCAGAGCGGTTCCACCTGCTCCATCAGGCCCCGGCGGTTCAAGAGCCCGGTAAGCAGATCGGTGATACTGGACAATCTGCGTTCTTCATATAATGCCAGCAGTTCTTTCCGCCGATAGATATTCTCAAAGGCGATACACAAGAGAACATTGGCCTGCACAAAACATCTGGACGGCACTTTCCCCGCATCATAATGGATCATACTGTATCCGAAATTGTGCCGGTTCTGGTGCAGCAGTTTCAGATAAAACATCTGCGGTTCCTCTTCTCTTTCCGCCATCAGCGGCAAAAGATGATCCCGGTCAAAAACCGTCATCGGCATACCATGATCCTTATGATCGCGGAATGCATGCACCACACAGGCTTTCGGACTGCTTTCATCCATCAGTTTTTCCGGCGTTCCGAAAAGACAGACGTAGATATCCCTTACGATCCGGCTTTCCGTTCTCTTGCTGATCAGCACCTCATGCAGCTCGCTCAATTCATTGCAGGCTCCCAGATCAATGCTCATATTATTCATATTCGCGTCCTGATCGTTGGCCTCTTCTAAAAGCCTCATGGATTTTTCTGCCAGATTTTTGAAAAAGTCCACATCCCTTTTTCCGCAGCCGCAGCTTTCACGCAGGATCAGCTCGCCTTTTAATCCGATCTTTACCGGTCTGTCCGGCTCACTGTTTCCGCGGATGCTCTGATCCAGCAGCCGCATAGCCTCGACCACCATTCCGTCAAAGTCCGGTTTGATCGTGGATAGTCCCGGTACGTCGATACACCATTCCGTTACATTATCAAACCCGGTAACGATCACATCCTCCGGAACCCGGTAGCCTTTCTCCCGCAGGATACGCATCAGCCCCATTGCCATATAATCATTGGCACATACTACGGCTTCCGGCACATCGTCCGGATCCGAGAAAAACGCATTATAAGCGATATCCCCGCACGTGGTCCACATATTGCCGAGGCAGATCTTTTCATCCGGAAGCGTCAGCCCATGTGCCGCCATTTCCTCACGGACGGCATTCAAACGCTCCTGTACCTCCGGATTGTCAAAATCCCCCGCCTGACAGCAGATCTTTTTCAATCCGTGATCCTCGATCAGGTGACGTACCAGCATACGAACGGCCTTGTTATTATCCGTAAATACACAATGAAAGATATCACTTTCTTCACGGACGATCACTTTCGGACAGGTTGCCCGTTTCTCCAGCATCTCATACAGCAGATCACGGAATTCCCCCTTTTCGTATGTGGAAGGCACCGCTATGATCCCGTCAAGCATTCCCAGCGGAACAAACTGCAGGATATTCTTTTCCTGAATATCGTAATCACTCTTTGTCAGATAGTAACCCGCCGCAGTAAAAACAACGACATCATAATCCAGCCGCCGGCTTTCCCGGTCCACCGCCGCCAGAAAAACATCATCAAAAGCTTTGAACTGCTTATCGATAAAAACGCCGATCGTTTTTCTTTTTGAAAAGATCATAACCCCTTACCTCTTTTCTGCCATGCCGCTTTTTCAGATCCAGGTGTAATCTCCTCCGGTGATCGCAAGGCTTAAAAGCGTATCGTACTTCTCCACATCTTCGCCTTCCAGCATTTTGATCAGCTTCGCCTTTTCCGCCATCTTCGGCATCTCATCATCCGGCCCCAGCTCCATATCCGGCTCTTCCCCGCAATAGGGACATACCAGCGCCGGCGCAATGCGAAGATCCAGAAAGCGGCTGCCGCATTCCTCACATTCGTAAAATCCGCACTGCTGCGTTTCATCAGGTACGTAAAACATAAGTGTTCTCCTCATTTTATACTATCCTTAAGTATACCTTATTTCAGTATTTTTTCCATACAGATCTTTTGTGGTACAGTGCCCATGGCTTCGTAAAACTTCATGGCTCCCGGATTGCAGGCCCAGACATTTAAAGTGATGTTGTAGAAGTCATGCGCTTTTGCATACTGCACCACCGCTTCGTACAATGCCTTTCCCACATGATTACCGCGGGCATCTTCATGTACGCAGATATCATCGATATAAAGCGTGCGCACATCTGTCAGCACCGAATTGCCGACCACCTGCTGGTGGATGCAGAATGCATGACCGAGCACCCGGTCCTCTTCATCCACACAGACAAAAATAGGTTTTTCGTCATCTGCCAGTAATACCTTCAGTTCCTCTTCATTATATTTTGTTGCCGGTCCTTTGAACAGATCCGGCCGGCCGTTGTGATGGACCATATCCACCTGTACCAGGAGTTCCAGGATCCTTGGGATATCTTTTTCCGTTGCGCGACGTACGTTCATATTTCCCCCTCATCCGCCCTTCGGGCACCTTCCCCCCAAGGGGGGAAGGCAAGATTATGATTCGTTGACTGAGGCGCGGTCTGCTGCCAGTTCTTCGTACTGTCTTGTGAACAGACGGTAGTAGGCGCCGCGCTGCGCCATCAGTTCCTTATGACTGCCCTGCTCAATGATCTTGCCGTCCTGCACCACCAGGATGATGTCTGCCCCCACGATGGTAGACAGGCGGTGCGCGATCACAAAGGATGTTCTGCCTTTGGTCACGGTCACGATCGCTTCCTGGATCGCCTTCTCCGTTACCGTATCGATGGATGCCGTTGCTTCGTCCAGAACCAGTATGCGCGGATCTGCCAGCAGAGCCCTGGCAAAGGAGAGCAGCTGCTTTTCCCCGGTGGAGAGCATGCCGCCGCCTTCTCCCACATCGCTGTCCAGACCTTTTTCCATCTGCGCAACGATACGGTCCGCCGATACCAGCTTCAAAGCCTCCATGATCTCTTCATCCGTTGCTTCCGGCCGGCCGTAACGCAGATTTTCCCGTATGGTCCCGGAGAACAGATGCGGTGTCTGTAATACATAACCGAT
>JAFWRC010000305.1 GCA_017508825.1 Lachnospiraceae bacterium | reverse complement strand
TTTATCCTGGGAATGTTTCTGGTCGAGGTAATGGACCGCATCCCCAAATGGACCGCTGCGATCGGCGTGGCACTGCTGGGATTTTACCTGCTCTATCCGGCAAAACTCCCCATTGATATGACGCCATCCATCGTGATCCTGGCCGTGGGCACCTTCTTCATCTTCCTGGCTCTGGAAGGTGTGTTTAAGAAAATGCCGCACTTTATGAAAGTGGTCAACGTGCTGTCCGCATACAGTTACACCTACTTTCTGTTCCACCATATCGTGATCGGACAGGCATGTATCTACGCCAACAAACACGGAGATCTGTCTTCCAACAAAAACCTGCTCCTGCTGTTCCTGGCGCAGATCATCATCACATCTGCGGTGGCGGTGCTGGTCAAAGTATTGTCGGATCTTGTCTATAAGATTGTAAGATAAGCGTTCTGCAAGCAGAACGCTCGCGCCGAGCGCGGTTGCGATAGCAACAAACTTCCTTACGCGCGAGTGCGCATCCCCCGGAGGGCTTTTTGCTATAGGAAATTGCAGAGCAATTTCCTATAAAGCAAAGAAGAAAGCCTGAACTGAGTCAGGCTTTTTTCAATAATAATATGCCGTGAAAAATATTTCTTACCAGAACAATTCAAATAAATGAGAATAATAAGTCAGATCCGAAAGGTCTGCCTCGGAAAGACGGCAGGCACTGTCCGTACGATTGATATATACGATATAGCCGCCTTTTTTCGAATCCCGTAAATGATAGATCACCATCACACGGCAGCCCTGCGCATCCATATAGGTGATCAGATCAGAATACAGTTCTTTACTCAGATCATAGATATTGATGACTGCGATCTGGTTGTTTCCGATTTGCGAAAGGATTTCTTTACTGTGCAGATTCGGCATGGAGACGTTTGCTTCCCGCATCGTATCCCCTTCTGCGACATTGCACCGCTCCAGTCCGAATATGCTATCGGTGTCATCGCCTTGAAATAAATATACCGCATCCAGATCAAACAGTTTCATCATCTGCTTAACCGTATCTTTTTTTGCAGTAAAATTTCCCCGGCAGGCCTGTGTGATGCAATCCATAAGCAGGCGTGTCTTTTCGCTTTCTCCGGCTGCCCTGTGAGAAGCGGAAGACATCTTTTCATCTTCATGTACCGGTCCGTGAATCGCCGGTGTATAAAAGATATAACGATCCCGGCCTTTCATCTTTGCCAGATACAGCATCCGATCCGCCAGATTAAACATTTCCTCATAACTCTCCGTATAATCCGGAAAGCGCGCTCCTCCCATGGAAACCGTCAGGTTCAGTTTATCACCGAAATTTTCGTACTTTTCACGCACGGCATCCCGCACCTCTCCAAGCACCAGACGCAGATCCGTTTCGGTCTGTACGTTTTCCAGAACCAGCATAAACTCATCTCCGCCGATCCGGCCGACCGTTCCCCGTTTACCGATGACATCACGTATGATATGGGCCACATCAATGATCACTTCATCGCCACGCATATGCCCGAAGGTATCATTCACCATTTTAAAATGATCGATGTCCAGCAGGAAAAAATAGAAGGTTTTGCGGGGATATCGTCCCATCAGTTCCTGCGCATAATTCGTGATCCCCTGCTTATTCAGAAGCCCGGTCATCTTATCATAAAATGCCATCGTCCCCTGCATCTTCATGGACTGGATATCACTCAGCTCGATCTGGATCTCTTCGTCCGGTGTATCGGCCTTTGCCAGATTGGCGGCGATCCAGTTGAGACTCCCGGCTTCCGTACGGATTCTGAAACATGTCAGGCACTGCCGCCCGGGATCAATGGCAAATACGGCATTCCGAAGCTGCATCATATCCTGCGGGGGCACTACTTCATCCAGACAGCTGATCTCGTTGCGACCGGTATATTGCAAAAAATCAGAATTGCAATCCCTGATATTAAACTCCTTATCGGTTAGGATCAAATACTTCTTAAACTGTTCCATGCGGCCTCCCCAAGTATGCTCTGCTTATACAATATCATTCAGATGCCGTATCTTCTGTTTCCTCGGTGTCGCAATGATCACCTGATCGCCCTGCCGGATCGTGGTATTCCCGGAAGGTACGATCAATTCACCTTCCCGGAAGATCGCTGCGATCAATACATTCTTTTTCAATTTGAAAGACGGTTCTTTAAATGCGATATCCAGCAGTTTAAAATCAGATCCCGCTTTCAGCTCTTTGATCTCGGCATGGCCTTCTGCAACCATATAGAACTTTCCGATCGCCTGCTCTGCAGCGTCCCCGTCATGATAGCGGATAAAACGCATTGCCCGCAGGGATGTCGATTCCACCGGTGATACGGTAATATCAATATTAACCTTATGCAACAGGCGCAGATGTTCGGTCACTTCCACATAGGTAAGTACACTCGGAATGCGGCAGGACCAGGAATACATACTGATGACCAGATTGGTTTCATCACTGTCCGTCAGGGAAACCACCATATCCATATCCGTGATGCGCTCTTCTTTCAGAATCTCCAGCAGCTCCCCTTCCCCGGTACACAGCACTTTGCACTTAGGGAAACGATCCATCAATTCACGACAGCGGTCGGCATCCTCTTCCAGCACCGTTACCTGATAGCTGTCCTTTTCCATCAGGCCCAGCAGATATTCGCTGATGGTATTGCCGCCTATGATCATGACTTTTCTGACTTTTTTTCGATGAATCCCCAAAGACTCCAGTGTATGTGACAGCTCGTTTTCCGAAATGATCAGCGTCAGATTGTCATTGGCTTCTACAACAAAATTGCCATCCGGGATCGTCAGCTTGCCGCCACGAAGTACTGCGACCACAAGCATATTCAGATTGCTGGTCTTTTTTATATCATTCAGGCTCCGCCCACACAAAGGAGAGTCTTCCAGCAGATTCAGATCCATCAGATGAATGCCGTTTCTCCAGGAACCTACCAGCTTGGTATTGCCGGGCATTCCGATATTCTGATAGATCTCCTCTGCCACATCCTCTCTGGGCGTAAAGATCATATCGATCCGGTACTCACTTTTGAGCGCCTCTCTTTCCTTTACAAAATCCGGCATCGTGATCCTTGCAGCTGCATAACGTGTTCCGAGATTTTTGGCCTGCATGCAGCTTAAGAGATTGATCTCATCCACCGGCGTGAGCGATACGATCGCATCCGCCGTTGCTGCGCCTGCGGCGATCAGAGTTTCACGTGAAGCACCACTGCCTGCGATACCGTTTACACTGAATTTATCCGTCACCTCATCAATCAGCTTTTTATCTTTATCGATCACTACAATATCGTAATCTTCCGAAGCCAGGGCCTGGATCAGCAGATGTCCGGTCCGTCCTAATCCTACAACAATAATCTTCATTTTTCGTCTCCTGCTTTATAACTCATACGCTTTGCCTTGTGCTTTTCCAATGCGAAATATACGCGGCGGACCGACAAGCCCTGTACCAGAACCGTAAAGAATATGGTCACAAAAGCCACATTCAAAAAGATCTCGTAAACCGGCTGTGGCAGATATTCCTGCGTCTCCAACGCCAGCGCCAGAGAAAGACCGCCTTTCAGTGCCGACCAGGTCATCAATGCCACAAACTCCGGCAGATTGTAATTTCCGGGAATGTTGTGTCCCGTAAGGATCGTACTGATCGTCACGCCACCGGCTCTGGACAGGATAAGTGCCACCAGAGTCACCGGCACAAGGATCGCCACATAAGGGCTTAAGGTGGTACCAAGTACTACAAAGCCGATCATTACAAATAAAGCAGCATTCAGGATCCCTTCCAGGATCTCCCAGAAATTGGTGTAAAAATGATGCGGATCGACTACCGGCAATACGCGGCGGATCTTATCCATCTGATAGGAGAAGAAGAAACCACAGATCACGGAAGCCAGCACTCCGGAAAAGCCCAGATGCTCACAGATCAGATATACCAGAAACACATTCAGAAATGCGACCAGGATATTGCGGATCGGATCCCTGGAAATCTTAACCAGCTGAAACATCAGAAACGATACGATCAATGCCACTGCTGCCGCTCCAAAGATCTCTTTTACCAGAAGCACCACTACATTGCTGTCGCTGCTGTGCGTGATCAGGGATCGTACAAAAATGAACAGCGTAACACCGATACCATCGTTAAACAGAGATTCGTTCTCAATGACCGAGCATACATTTTTGGAGAGGCCGATCTTATTCAGGATGCCGGTCGCCGCGATCGGATCGGTAGGAGACACCACGCATCCCAACAGGACACAGGTCCAGAAATCCAGCGGCAGCCCAAACGCCATCGCCGCGAGATACAAAAGACCGCCATACAAAAACGAGGCGATCAGTGTCGTCAGAAAAGCCAGCAGACAGATCGGACGCAGATTGGTCCTGAATTTTC
This sequence comes from Lachnospiraceae bacterium, assembly GCA_017508825.1. Classification (GTDB taxonomy): domain Bacteria; phylum Bacillota; class Clostridia; order Lachnospirales; family Lachnospiraceae; genus NK4A136. The sequence continues at coordinate 11,211 of JAFWRC010000305.1, read as the reverse complement.
CCATATTGACTTTGCTGGCTCCCGCAAAGAGCATAAAGCACAGCATGCCGTCCATCAGGTACTCCCGGAAATCAAAATTACCGAGACTGCCGATCAGTTCATGCAGCGGCTCCGTCGGAAAAATATAGCGCAGCAACAACAAAAAAAAGGATAAGATGGATGAAAAAAAGATCAGTGCAATGTCGCTCTGCATGTGGAACACTTTTTCATTAACGGTTCCGATGATCACTATGTACGCCAGAATAATAATAATAAAAATTTGTATACTCATAATAACACATATTATATCATATAGTGAAAATTTAACAAGATAAAGCGCTTCCGGTGATGGTACCGGAAGGCCTCCCAAAGAACGATACTGTTCACAGCCCTTCTTACTGTGAACAGTAACCAAAGCACAGATTTTTTATTCCAGCATACGATACCGCGTCAGGATTTCGTCCGAAGGCCTGTAATCCTTCAGCAGTTCATCCGCTTCTTCGATCAGTTCGTCGTAACTTTTCAGAGGTACCTTGTATAATATATAGTTCACATGATCCGAAGCAAGCTCATACAGGATCAGCTGTCCGTCTTTTTCATCGTATCCGTAATAGGACGGGATACGTGAAATACACTCAAAATCCTCATTCAACAGATAGGAATACCGGCTGCTGGTGATCAGCACATAATAGGGCATCCCTTTTAACCTCTCTAAGCCATAAATCTCCGCATGAATATCATAGATCTTCTGTACCGGCTCCTTTGTGCCGGCCTCATAGATCCCTATTGTATGATTCGATTCCACGCGCACGATGTATTGCCCGTCATCCGAAAGGGCTTCCTGCCCTGTTTCGATCATATGCATATGGTGATCGGTAAATTCACCCCTGGTCAGAACCCCGCATTCATCACCTTTATCGTGTTCTTCCCACTGATAGCAGGCCATATAATCACCATCCGTAAACTGCATATACAGCTTATCGTCATAAACAACCGCACAATTCAGTTTTACATCCGGAGCATCGGTATAAAAGGATTCCCCGGGTTGTAAAAGAATTCTTTCTTCCGGATAATAGATGGAAATCGAGGCATTCTCCAAAATAATCCATACGGATCCGTCCTCGCGCTCACTGACCCCCATGATATAATGCCCGCCGAGGTATTCCTGAAGATCCCGATAATCATCTATATCCCCCCAGAAATCCTCATCTTCCGGCAGCGGCATCGGCTCCTGCGGTATAAAAATGTCATAATCATAAGGCATCAATGCTGCAGATAGAGCATATTCCGCTGCGGCTGTATAAGGGATGTCATCCTCTTCCTTCGATGCCGGCATAGAATTTCGGGCCGCATACAACGCATCCAGCCGTCGTCCCTCTTTCAGCAGAGTATCCGAAACGACCGCCATGGATTCCGCATACTTCACCTGCTGCTGCTCATACTGTTCCTGCAACTGTTCATGCTGCTCTTCGATCGTTTTCTTCTGCTCGTTGATGCGCAGGGCAAACAGCGTACTCATAGCGGCATATCCCAGAACAACCGCTGCCGCGATACCGCTGACCGCCGCGATCCGCCGCATCTTCTGCTCCCGGTGCCGCTGCTTCAGCTCATCGTAAGCCAGACCGTACATGGGCGCAGCCATCCGCAAAACCGCATCATCCAGCAGCTTCTTCCGCGTCTTTTCATCCTCTGCGCGCAGTTCTGCTGCCAGTGGTTCCACTTCCTGACGGAGCAATACTGTCTCGCCTTTTTCATTTATTGTGGGGATTTCCCGGTAACGGATACCTTCCGGAAAAGATTCTTCCGGTTCTCCTTCGATCAGTACGGCAAGGATATGATCCAGGCCGTGCATTTTCTTGAATAATTCAATCTCTCTGGCGCACCATTTCGATTCCGGCAGGCGCGGTGAACAGATCACGATCAGATAATCCGCATTTGCCAGTGCCTGCTCGATCTGATCGGACAGACTATCCGACAGCGGCAGTTCATCCTGGTCACGGAATACCCTCTCGATCTTCCAGCGGTCCTTCGGATACTTTTTCCGCAGATTCCCGGGAAGACAAAAACTCTCCAACCGGCGATGCAGAGCGACCGCTATTTCGCTGTCCAGCTCTGCATGCCGGTAGGAGATAAATGCGTTGTAATGTATGTCTTTGATCGCCATCTATTACAGGATGGCCAGTGTCTGTCTTGCGATTGCCAGTTCTTCGTTGGTCGGAACCACCATCACGGTCACCTTGCTGTCCGGAGTAGATATGGTCACTTCCTCACCACGGAGCATGATCTTTTCTTCGTCGATATTCACGCCCATAAACTTCAGGTATTCGCATACGCCCTTGCGTACACCCGTATCGTTCTCGCCGATGCCTGCGGTAAAGGCGATCACATCCACGCCCTGCATAGCCACGGTATAGGAACCGATGTATTTTGCTACATGATAGCAATAGGTCTCCAGTGCCATCTTGGCCAGTGCATTGCCTTCCTTGGATGCGGCAGTCAGATCACGGAAATCACTGGAGATACCGCCGGACAGACCGTATACACCGGATTTCTTGTTCAGTATCGTATTCATCTCTGCGCTGGATAAGCCTTCCTTCTCGCAGATGAAATCCAGGATCGCCGGATCCAGGTCACCGCTTCTGGTACCCATGATCAGACCTTCCAGCGGAGTCAGACCCATGGAAGTATCCACGCACTCGCCGTTCTTTACGGCAGAGATGCTCGCGCCGTTACCCAGGTGGCAGACAATGATCTTCAGATCCTTGCGGTCTTTGCCCAGGATCTCAGCCGCGCGGTTGGATACGAAATCGTGGCTGGTGCCGTGGAAACCGTAACGGCGGATCTTGTATTTCTCGTAGTATTCATACGGAAGACCGTACATATATGCCTTCTGCGGCATGGTCTGATGGAATGCAGTATCAAATACGGCTGCCTGCGGAACACCCGGCATATTCTTTTCGCATGCACGGATACCGATCAGGTTGGCCGGATTGTGCAGCGGTGCTAAGGAACTCAGATCTTCAATATCCTTGATCACGGAAGCATCGATCTTTACTGCGGTCTTGAACTTCTCGCCGCCATGAACCACACGGTGTCCTACTGCTCCGATCTCAGAAAGTGACTTGATCACGCCGTGCTCCGGATCGATCAATGCCTCGATCACCAGACGAACTGCCTCGTTATGATCCTCCATCGGCTGTGTCTTGACCACTTTGTCCTTGCCGGCCGGGGTGTGTGTGATGCAGCTGCCTTCCATACCGATACGTTCAACGATACCCTTCGCCAATACGTTCTCCGTCTCGGAGTCGATCAGCTGATACTTCAAAGAAGAGCTGCCGCAGTTGATTACTAAGATGTTCATTTTATTCTTCCCCTTTCGTATATAAAAATCTTATTTGTCTCGCGTTTCGCGCCCCCCGCGATCGGGGGAAAGGCTTATTCTTCATAGATCAGATTGGAAATGTCCTGCTCCGGGACATTCTCCAGATCGGCCTCTTTGTCTGCACTGCCTTTGATCTGCACGTCTTCGATCTCCAGCGTCGTCACGTTCTTAAGGAACAGGCCTTTGCCGTTCATCTCCGGAAAATCATCCATCATGATCGGGCACTTGGAGGTTCTCTCCTCTTCCGGCAGGAAACTGACTTTAACACGCTTTAAGGTCAGTTTTCCGATCGGTGCCTCCGGGAGACCATAGGCACATACAAACGAAGAATCCACACCGCTACATTCTACATCTTTTATCTTCAAATGTCCAATATAAGGTGTACGGTAATCCACCGGCTGCTCCTTTTGGTCCTGCACATACCCACTGTGTCCGTCCGGATCACAATAGTAGAACATATTCACGGTCACAGGCATATGCACGCGGTCCATCCGGACATCTTCAAAGGTCAGATCGGTAAGAACACTGCGATCGCCTCTGCCGCGTCTGGTCTTGATGCGCACGCCACGGTCGGTCTGCGAGAAAATGCACTGTTTCACAAACAGACCACTCACACCGCCGGCCACTTCGGAACCTACGGTCACAGAGCCATGTCCGCGCTCCAGACAGCAATTGCGGATCGTCACATTTCTGGTCTCCCGGTGATGGAAGCGTGCCATATACAGCTTGCCGCTCTTGATGGCTATACAGTCATCCCCTACCGAGATCTTTGTACCGAGCAGCAGCACGTCCACACAGCTTTCCGGATCGAAACCGTCCGTATTGGGCGAATCCGAAGGGTTGGTGATCGTCAGGTTCATAAACGCTACATGATCGGAATAATACGGATGGATCGTCCACGTCGGTGAGTTCTGCACCGCCAGTCCCTGCATCCGCACATATTTGCTGTGTGCGATAAAGACCGTATTCGGCCGCCACGCCGTACGCTTCACTTTGGCATCCACCCACCAGTCACTGTTCTGCGCATTGCCGTCGATCGTACCTTCTCCGATGATATCCAGATATTCGACATGGATCGCCGTGATCAGGGATGCAAAGCAGTCCAGCGGATTTCCTTCCCAGGATGCGATATTGTATTCCTCATCATTATGATACAGATTGCGTACCATACCGGGCAGCACGGGATAATGGCTGCGATCGGTATCCCCGAGCAGCGTCGCTCCCTCATCCACCCAGAAGGTCATATGGCTCTTAAAAAACAGCGGTCCCGAATAATACGTTCCCTTCGGAAGCCATACCGTTCCGTTCTCCGGACAGGCCATGATCGCTGCCTGCAGAGCCGCCGTATCGTTATGCTCACCATTGCCTACAGCCCCAAAGCTGCGCACATCCAGCAGTATGCTTTCCGGTTTGGTGCGGAAACGCTTCTTAAAACGCCGCCCTACCGGTGCATTGTCGCTTACGGTATCCATCCCGAGTTCGTACTCGGTATCCGGTGTGAGTCCGTACAGCGTGATCACATTCTTTGTCGTCTCTTTCACCACGTTTCCGTTCAGCAGCAGCCGGCACGGTACTTCGGTCTCGTATACGCTTTTGTTGTTCCGCTCGATCGTTACACTGCGGTTACAGATCGCTATGATTGAAAATTCCATTAGTTTCTCCTCAACATCTCTGTGTATGCCAGCAGGAACGGAGCTACACCTTTGGCTTCGTTCTCAACGACCGGCTCACTGAAGTAATAGTCCAGAGAACCGTCCCTGTGATTCTTGCCGCCCAGACCGGCAACAAGGCAGATCCCGGAAAGCTTCAGCTGTCCGTCGTCGTCACGTGACAGATATTTTTCCACGATACCGTCAAATGCCTTCTCGCCAATCTCCGCATAGCGTGGTGCCAGGAAGCCCAGCCGTACGCCCTTAAGGATGGCATAAGCGATCAGCGCGGTACCGGAGGTCTCCAGATAATTGCCCTTTGCATCCGCACGGTTCACCACCTGATAGAACATACCGCTCGCATCCTGATACGGTTTCAGCGCATCCACCAGATTCTCCAGCAGCGTCTGCAGATAACGCTTCTCATAGTACAGCGATTCATCCGTTGCCTGCGCCGTCTCAACTAATGCCAGCGAAAACCAGCCCAGAGCCCGCAGCCAGAAGTTCGGGCTGCAGCCGGTCTTCGGATCCGCCCAGTACATCTCACGGCTCTCATCGTAACCGTGATAATACAGCCCGGTCTTCGGATCCTTCATATATTTCTCCACGTTCTCAAACTGGTGGATCACATCGTTGCATTTCCCCATCTTGTTAAAACGGGTCTCATAGCGCATATAGAACGGCTCCGCCATATACAGTCCGTCCAGCCATACCTGGTTCGGATAAATATCCTTATGCCAGAAACTGTTCTCCTTCGTACGCGGCATCGTATCCAGCTGCGTACGCACCAGATCCAGTGCTTTTTTGTACTTTTCATCTCCGGTCCTATCATACAAAAGAAACAGATTGCTCGCAGTATTGATGTTATCGAGATTGTATTCCTTCACATTATAGGTTTTGATCGTACCGTCTTCCTGCACGAAGAAATCAATAAAGTCTTTTGCAAAATCAAAATACTGCTGCTCTCCCGTGATCTCGTACAGCTGCAGGATCGCTGTGATCATACACCCGTCAATGTAATTCCACTTGTTCGGCTTGTTTTCACGGATCATCTCTTTGTTCCACATCGGACGCTCCGCACTGGAATTTTTGAGCAGATATGCGATGTAATCCTGGATCTGCTGTCTGGTTTCGTCTGTCATTGGTTACCTCCTGGTTCCTTCCTTAGTATTTCCTTAATATTTCCTTATATTCCCTTATATTCGCTGATCAGTTCCTCGATCACTCTCCGCGACTGCTCCGCGGTCTCCGGTGATGTGTTTTCCAGTGTCGCGTGGATAAACGGCTTTTTCGTCTCGGCAAATTCCACGATCTTTCGATAGTCCATCTCGCCGAAACCGCAGCCCACGGCTTTCATTTTGCCGTCTTCCAATACATAATCTTTCAGATGGATCATTGCGATCTCCGGTGCGAGCAGATCCATCGCCTCTTCGATCACTTCCTCCCGGTGATCCAGATTGTCCGGATCCAGAAGATTGACGGGATCAAAGATGATCTGCAGGTTCGGCGAAGCGATGCGATCCAGTACTTCCCTGGCCCGTTTCGGATTCCACACGATGTGCTTATACACCGGTTCGATCGCCAGGATCACACCAAATCGTTCTGCATCTGCGATCACCGGACGCAGATTGTTGATAAAGATCTCCAGCGCTTCCGCACTGTGATTGGCTTCTTTGTCATAATGGTAATCTTCATTCGGCGCACCGGTCTCGGTCCCTACCATGCCACAGCCGGCCAAAGCCGCAAAGCGCAGATGCGCGGTATACCGGCGCTGTATCTCTTTTAGCTTTGCCGGATCCGGATGCGCCAGGTTCTGATAATTCCCCAGTACTGCCATATCCAGCTGCGCATCTGCAAAGACTTTTTTTAACCACAGCGCATACCCCGGTGTCAGTGCATCCGTTTCCTTCGGCAGTCCGTCTGTCTTTCCCAGTGCGATATGCACACACGAAAAACCCTGTCTCTGCACAATCTGCAGCCGTTCTTCCAGGGGACATTTTTTTGTATCATGTAACCGTATCCCGATCCGCATCTTTTATTTCCTCTCAATGAAAACGATTCTTATTCTTTTTACGTTCTTCCCGCAGTTTCTTAGCCTTTTCCGCCTGCTCCTCCAATTCCTCCGGCGAAGTTTCATACTTCTTGAACAGACCGTTGTACAGTGCCGCCCTCAGATATCCGGGCAAAGAAAAACAGAACACCGCCAGGATCGGTATTGAATTCCAGCCGCCGATCCACAGCACCGCAACCGGTACCAGAAAAAGCAATCCGTTCGCCACTGTCCGCAGCGTGATCATTCCAAATGCAAACATAGAAAATGCCATCTTCAGCGTTCCGCGGATCGTGTTATGATAGCGGGACAATACGGGGAATACATACAACGAGATCAGATACACCACGATCGCCGCGGCATAAAGCAATATCACGAGCACTTCCGAAAACTGACCGGGCGTACTTTTCAGGATCAGAAAGTCCATAACAAGAGCTGCCGTTACACCGATCATGCCGATCCAGATAAAGATACTCTGTCCGAGGTTCTGCTTAAACGCGTGAAAAAATGATCTCGCGATATACCCTTCTTCATTACGCACCATCTTGGTCAGTACATAGTGCATTGCCGTAAAGGATGCTCCCGCGGTAATGACCGGGATACAACATACGATCGTCAGAAAGTTCAGTATCATTAAGTCCGCCAATACGCTTAAGAAGCGCATAAACGGACTGTCCATCTGCAAAAATCCGAATCCTCTTCCTTCTCCACTCACGCCAGACTCACCTGCAAGCTCTCCATATGATAGAAGATCCCTTTCTTTTCCATTAATTCGGTATAGCTGCCTTCCTCTACGATCTTACCCGCGGAAAGCACTGCGATACGGTCCGCATTCTTTACCGTAGACAGACGATGCGCCACGATAAAAGTGGTGCGGTTTTTCTGCAGACGCTGCAACGCCTCCTGGATCTCTTTTTCCGAGATCACATCCAGCGCAGAAGTCGCCTCATCCAAAAGGATCACCTGCGGATCACGGATGATTGCTCTCGCAATTGCGATACGCTGTCTCTGTCCGCCGGAAAGATTGGCGCCATGCTCTTCCAGCATGGTGTCCAGCCCCTGCGGCAGTTTGCTCACCATATCTGCCAGATTGGCCGCTTTCACGGCTTCCTGCAGCTGCTCTTCCGTCACGCCATCCATACCATATATTATATTATCACGAAGCGTACCGGTAAACAACAGCGGCATCTGCGGTACAACTGAAAGAAAACGGCGATAGGTCTTTAAGTTGATCTCGCTGATATCCTTCCCATCTACCAATAACTGTCCTTCTTTCGGAAGCATAAAACCGATCAGGAGATTGAGCATCGTGGTCTTGCCCGAACCGGAACCACCCACGATCGCCACGGTTTCCCCCTGCTTTACCCGCATGCTCAGATCTTTCAAGACATCCTCATCCGTATCGGGATAGGAAAAACTCACATTACGGAACTCATATTCACCGGACAGGGAAGTCAGTTCTTCCTTGCCTTCGTTATGCTCCACATCATCACAGGAGAGCACTTCTCCGACCGACTTGACGGATTCCAGACCTTTGGTCAGCACCGGCAGCAGATTGATCAGTGCCGTAAACTGATTTACCACCGTGGTAAAACCGGTCTGGTAAAACGTGATGTCGCCTACCTGTATCCTGCCTTTCAGCGCCAGATAGCCGGTAAAACCAAGGCACAGCGCCTGAAACACCTGAAAGACCACCCAGCCGACCGCACCAAAGTTGGCCTGCACCATATCCAGACGATAGCCCCGTTCCGCGGTCTCTTCCAGCTGTTTTGCCATACGCTCGCGTTCCACTTCCTCCAGCGCATGTGCCCTGGTCACGGGAACCATCTCCACCATTTCCATGACTTTTGCGGAAGTGTTTTCCATCTCCACACGAAAGGCCCGGTTCTCGCGGCTGATCTTTTTCCGAAATGCTACGATCGTCAGGGATGCGATCGGCGCTACCAGTACAAAGAACAGCAGGATCGTACGGTTCTTCGCCGCCGTGATCCCGACCATGATCACCATATTGATCGTGATGTTCATCACATTGATAAACAGCTGCGATGACAGGGTCTCGATTGCCTCCACATCACGGATGATCTTGGACTGCAGACGTCCGGACTGTGCCTGTGTATGATACGGGATCGACAGTTCCTGCAGTTTACGCACCAGAGCTCCGCGCAGAGCCGCCTCCGTCTGTCTGGTCACTCGCGCCCGATATTTCATATACAGATAGTTGGCTGGCAGATGTATGGTCAGCAGGCCGATCCAGATGCCCACATTCGCCATGATCGCGTACCTGGCCATCTCGCCTCCCACCAATACGCCGTTGATCACGTTGGCGATCAGCAGTGAAGAAAACAGCGCCGGTGAATGCTTGATCAGAAAAAAGAAACAGCTGATCAGAAACTTATGGTACTGCCCCTTATAAAATCCGAGCAATACCTTCAGCGAATCATTCGGATATTTCTTATAATACTTTACGAATCTCTGCTCCAGATCCTGTGAAGGTTTCTGTTCCGATTTCTTCCATCCCTGCATAGTCCCTGCTGTTTTCCGCTTTTATACCCGGAAAGCCCCCTGAAAATATAAGTTACTACTCGTGGTGCTTTGGGTCGTAATCGCGCAGCAAGTACACGTTTCGACTGTGAATAGTAACAAAAATAAACACATCTTTACATCAGTCTACCGTCTCATCCCGAAATGCCGCATCAATATTATCACGGATCTCTACCGGCTTACCGATCTGTCCCAGCGGCATATACGGATCCACAGCCGGTTTTGCGTCATCATCCACGGTTTTCGCATCCCGTCCCACCAGCAGATCCACATAAGGATGCCCCAATTCCCGCAGACCGTCTGCGATAAACCCGGCGAATACCATGGCTCCCTGCATCACCAGATGCGTATTATCCTTCGGATATACATACAGCGCCCGGGATGCGAAATCCCCGATCGACGCAACATATTTCTCGGTAAGTGCCGTCATATCAATGCATGGCACCTCCTCTTCCTTTGCCGTCTGACGCACCGCCTCCGGATAGTCTGTATGGCTTCCCGGCAGAAATGATCCGTCCGTATCAAACAGTCGTCTGGCGATGGGTGTGAAGAGGACAGGTCTCGCCTCGTGCTTTCTGGCCACTTCGATAAACTTCTTCAGGTTATCCTTATAATCCGTAAAAGCCTCCGCATAACGTTTGGGATCGGACGCCTTTTCGTCATTGTGTCCGAACTGGATAAACAGGAAATCCTCCTTCTGCAGATACGCATCGATCTGCTCCAGTCGTCCCTCATCGATAAAAGACCTGGTACTCCGCCCATTGATCGCAAAACTGCGCAACACCACTTCATCCTTCAGATAGAGCAGCAGTCCCTGCGACAGTCCCATCTGCGGGTATGTAGCAATCTTATTAAACGTAACCGTACTGTCCCCGGCATAGATGATACGTGCCATATTCTTCTCCTTACCGCGCTTCGATTGTAAGCGCTTTCAATTTGTATTATAGCAGTGTTTCCGCACCTTTGTCAATGACGTGGATTTGTCGTATTTTTACCCGAAATCTTGTTTGTTTTGCACTTACAGATTCATGTTTATCGAGCTCCCCGTCCTCGCTTCGCTCGTCCGGGGAGCTCGGGGGAGTGGAGGCCGGGCTGATTTCGTTTTCCTGTCTGCTTTACGGTATCGGAGATGTCAGGATGCCATAAGGCTCCGCAACCAATCCGTTCGTTAAGATGCTCTATAAGCTGCCGGCATAATGCGTTGCTGCTTCCGGAACCGGAGCCCAAACGACGTCCGTGTCGTTGGGGCTCCTTGTCCCACCATCCGGGTGGGACATTCCTGTGTTATTGATGGCAGCTTAAGAGGCATCTAAACTCACTACTTAAGGTTGCGTATCCTTATGGTTATCCGACATCTCCTGCCATAGTACCTGAATGGAAACCGAAATCAGCCCGGCGCTTCATAGTGTTGGATAGCGTCAGTGGCATTCGCAACCGTTTGGGGTGCTTTATGGAGTGGCTTTAGTATTTCTTAAAGCTGCTTTGGACTATTAGCAATGCACGGCCCGGATGGCCGGGCAAGGGAGCATCGCGGCACGGATGCCGCGTTGCGACCGGTTGCGGAAGTAATGATTACATTAAGGGCAGCTTTTTAGAAATACTTAAGCCAC
>JAFWRC010000304.1 GCA_017508825.1 Lachnospiraceae bacterium | reverse complement strand
GGAGACGGAATTTGAATATTGCAGAAAGCTGTTAAGAGATCTTTCGAAAGTAACGGGGATCGATTATACGGATCTGATGTATCTGTTTGAAGATGAACTGTACGATGCATGTGCGAAGGGAAGTTTTGAAGAAAAGAAAAAAACGATCGAAGCCAGAAAAGAAAAGAGAGCATTTGCAGAAGCCTATTGGGATAAGTGCATGAAGGATGCACTGGCGGGAGATGATGATACCGTAAAAGGCATCGGTGCATCGAATGGTCAGGCAAAAGGGCGGGTATGCATCATTCATTCTCCGGAAGAATTCTATAAACTGGAGAAAGGCGATATCCTGGTATGCACATACACTGATCCGGAATGGACGCCGCTTTTTGCTTTGGCAGCAGGCGTGGTGGTCGATACCGGCGGAACCTTATCCCATGCAGCTATTGTAGCCAGAGAATACGGTATCCCTGCAGTACTGGCCACGGGTGATGCAACCCAGAAGCTAAAGGACGGAGAAATGGTGATCGTCAATGCCGGAGAGGGCATAGTTACCGCGCTGGCATAGTTTTGGGCGTAACCAATATCTATTGTTATACCCTGTTATACCTTTGACTTGCGACGCAAAAGGGTATAACGGGGGTATAATAATTATTCAATCCCGTGAGTATATAAAATCGCGCGGGATTTTTTCATGAAATTTATTTTTCTAAGTTGACAACGCTTCATGAATATGATACTATTTTCAAAGTTAGAAAAACCTAACTATAATTACACATAACAAACACTTGGATTAGTCATTCAAACAAAAAGGGGAAGAGAAGGACAATGGAAGAAATCTTTAAGGGAATTCCTGAGATCAAGTATGAAGGCCCTGCAAGTAAGAATCCGTTTGCATTCAAGTATTATGACGCAGACAGAGTCGTAATGGGCAAGAAGATGAGCGAGCATCTGCCGTTCGCTATGGCATGGTGGCACAACCTGTGTGCAAACGGCGTGGATATGTTCGGTCGCGGTACCGCTGACAAGCGTTTCGGTGCGGCAGCAGAAGGCACCATGGAACATGCAAAAGCAAAAGTAGATGCCGGTATTGAGTTTATGAAGAAGCTCGGTATCAAGTATTACTGCTTCCATGATGTTGATATCGTACCGGAAGCGGATGATATCAACGAAACAAACAGAAGACTGGATGAGATCACCGATTACATCCTGGAGAAGACAAAGGGAACCGACATCAAACTGCTTTGGGGTACTGCAAATATGTTCTCCAATCCGCGGTTTATGAATGGCGCGGGCAGTACCAATGATTTGGATGTATACTGCTTTGCAGCTGCTCAGGTAAAGAAGGCATTGGAACTTACCGTAAAACTTGGCGGTAAGGGATACGTGTTCTGGGGCGGCAGAGAAGGGTATGAAACACTGCTGAACACCAAGGTGAAATTCGAACAGGAAAACATCGCGAATCTGATGCGTATGGCAAGAGATTACGGACGCAAGATCGGATTTACCGGAACGTTCCTGATCGAGCCGAAGCCGAAGGAGCCGATGAAGCATCAGTATGATTTTGATGCTGCAACAGCGATCGGTTTCCTGAAGGAATACGGACTGGATAAAGACTTCAAGATGAATATCGAAGCAAACCACGCAACACTGGCAGGACATACCTTCCAGCATGAACTGCGTATCAGCCGTATCAACGATATGCTGGGCTCCATCGATGCAAATCAGGGCGATGTGATGCTTGGCTGGGATACGGACTGCTTCCCGAGCAATGTATACGATACCACACTTGCGATGTATGAGATCGTTAAGAATGGCGGTCTTCCGGTGGGTATCAACTTTGACTCCAAGAACAGACGCCCGAGCAATACCTATGAAGATATGTTCCACGCATTTATCCTTGGTATGGATTCCTTTGCATACGGCTTGCTGAAGGCGGCAGAGATGATCGAGGACGGCAGACTGGAGAAGAATGTGGAAGAGCGTTACGCATCCTTCGAATCCGAACTCGGCAAGAAGGTAAGAAACGGGGAAGCTACATTGGAAGAACTGGCACAGAAGGCAGCCGATATGAAGGCTCCTGCAATCCCGGTTTCCGGCAGACAGGAATATTTGGAATCCGTTCTGAATAATATTATCCTGTCCAATAACTAATGGTTATCACTTTTTACTTTTCGTTTTCCATTGCGAAAATGGGCTGACGCGACGGCGGCAGTCCATTTTTCATGGTTTTTACAACAGAGTAACAATGTAACGAAAACATATAAATTAAATGGAGGGTTTACAAAAATGATCAAAAAGAAAGCGTACAAATTCTGGTTTTGCACAGGCTCGCTGGATCTATACGGGGATGAGGTGCTAAAGCATGTGGCGGATCACTCCAAAGAGATCGTAGAGGAATTGAACAAGTCCGGTGCCCTTCCCTATGAGGTGGTATGGAAACCGGTACTCATTACCAATCAATTGATCCGACAGACCTTTAATGAGGCAAATGCAGACGAGGAATGTGCCGGAGTGATCACCTGGATGCACACATTCTCGCCGGCAAAATCCTGGATCCTGGGACTGCAGGAATATCGCAAGCCATTATTGCATCTGCATACACAATATAATGAAGCAATTCCTTACGATACCATTGATATGGACTTTATGAATGAGAATCAGGCGGCACACGGAGACCGCGAGTACGGGCATATCGTCAGCCGCATGCGGATCGAGCGTAAGGTGGTAGTCGGATACTGGAAGGATGAAGAAGTAAGAAAGCGTATTGCATCCTGGATGCGTACAGCGGTGGGTGTAATGGAATCCAGTCATATCCGTGTGATGCGCGTAGCAGACAATATGAGAAATGTGGCTGTAACGGAAGGGGATAAAGTAGAGGCACAGATCAAATTCGGCTGGGAAGTGGATGCATATCCGGTGAATGAGATCGAAGCCTGCGTACGCAGTGTAGACGGAGCCCGTGTGAATGAACTGGTGGATGAGTATTACGGTAAATACAATATCATCCTTGACGGTCGTGATCCGGAAGAGTTTAAAAAGCATGTTGCGGTACAGGCAAGAATTGAACTTGGTTTTGAACAGTTTCTGGAGGAGAAGAACTATCAGGCGATCGTAACCCACTTCGGAGATCTGGGTGGTTTGCAGCAGCTGCCGGGTCTTGCAATCCAGCGATTGATGGAGAAAGGCTATGGCTTTGGTGCGGAAGGCGACTGGAAGGTTGCAGCAATGGTGCGTTTAATGAAGATTATGACCGAGGGAATGAAAGAAGCCAAAGGCACTTCGATGATGGAAGACTATACTTACAATCTGGTAAGAGGAAAAGAAGGTATTCTGGAATCCCATATGCTGGAGATCTGTCCGACGATAGCGGATGGTCCAATCAGTATCCGTGTAAAACCGCTTTCTATGGGCGACCGTGAAGATCCGGCGAGACTGGTATTTACATCTAAAGAAGGGAGAGGCGTTGCGGCTTCCCTGGTGGATCTGGGCAACCGTTTCCGGCTGATCTTAAATGAAGTGGAATGCAAAAAGACCGAGAAGCCGATGCCGGAACTGCCGGTAGCAACGAACTATTGGACGCCGTATCCGGATCTATATACGGGAGCGGAGGCATGGATCCTGGCCGGAGGCGCTCACCATACAGCTTTCTCCTATGATCTGACGATCGATCAGATGGCTGACTGGGCGGAGATGATGGGGGTAGAAGCGGTGATCATTGATAAAAACACAACAATCCCGGCGCTTAAGAAGGATCTGAAACTGGGAGAAATCTTTTACAGATAATTGACATTTTACGAAAGATAGTATAAACTAACTAACGGTAGAGAAAACTAATTTACAATATATCAAGGAGGAACAAAACGATGGATAAAGTTTATGTGATCTTCTGGACACAGGGTGGAAATACCGGCCAGATGGCGCAGGCAGTAGGCGATGGTGTGACTGCGGAAGGAAAAGAAGTAGTGTATCTGCAGCCGGGACAGGCAAATATCGATGATCTGAAGGATCTGCCGGGATTTGCCATGGGATGTCCTGCTATGGGGGATGAGGTACTGGAAGAGAGCGAGATGGAGCCGTTTGTAGCGGATGTGGAAGCGATCGTTTCCGGTAAGCAGATCGGCCTGTTCGGTTCCTACGGATGGGGCGACGGTCAGTGGATGCGTGACTGGGTAGAGAGAATGAAGAATGCAGGCGCAACCATTGTCGGGGGGAAGGTGTGATCGCACACGAAGCTCCGGATGAGGAAGCAAAGCTTGCATGCAGCGAGCTGGGCAGAGCACTTGCAAAGATCTGAATCCAAACTCTTTAGCCATGGAAAAAGCATTTGAGAAAAAGATCATAGGACAGTGTGCGGCTACTCTTGCCGGGTTGAAAGCAGCGAATCTGTTTAATCATCGATTTCCGTCAAAAGCAATCTGCAATGCTTCTCTGGAAGAGGCAAACAGTGTATTGAACGGAAAAGGTGTTTATGTGGAACTGATCTCAAATTGCGGGGATTTTTATCTGTTATTAGTGTACCGAAAGAATCAGTTGCTGAGGATTCTCACGAATCCATCAGCAGCTGATTTTTTGCAAGCATTCGGGTATCAGAGTAACGGTGATACGGATCGGATGCTAAAACGTTTGAAAGAGCGTTTTCGCGCATCCGCACAGTTTCCGCATGAAATCGGTATTTTTCTGGGGTATCCCATTGAGGATATCAAAGGATTCATCACAAATCGAGGAAAGAACTGTCTGCTTTGCGGATTATGGAAAGTGTATTCGAATCCGGCGAAAGCGGAAGAATATTTTAAGAAAATTGACAGATGCAATCATATCTATATGGATGTATATCTGCGTGGCAGAAGCTTAGCAGATATGACGGTAGCGGCGTGATTGGGGGTAATGGAAAATGAAGAGTAATGAATCGGCGGAAGATTATCTGGAAGCAATACTGATGCTGGCAGAAAAAGGAGAACCGGTGCGCTCAGTAGACATTGCAAGACTGCTTGGGTATAAGAAATCAAGTGTCTGTGTCGGTATGAAACATCTGCTGGAAAAGGGACATATCGTATTCAGTGATAACGGACATATTACACTGACGGAGAGCGGTATGCAGATTGCACAGAAAACATATGAGCGCCATAAACTACTGACCGAATGGTTTTTGAGTATGGGGATTTCGGAAGAAACGGCTGCGAAAGACGCATGCCGTGTGGAACACTTTTTAAGTGATGCCAGTTTTGAAGCGATAAAAAAACATATG
>JAFWRC010000303.1 GCA_017508825.1 Lachnospiraceae bacterium | reverse complement strand
CAGACGCAGATCGTTTTGTGGGATGCTGCAGGTAATCCGATCGGCACTTGGGGTGCCAGTCGTCCGGAACTGGAAAATGCGATACTCGGAGTACCATATGCAAACGTTGCAAAGATTACCGTAACGACGCAGGATGTATACGGGCTGGTCAGGAGTTACGAAGTAGCTGTGGGGAAATAAAAGGATGTTCTCATTATTTAAGAAGAAAACGACGATCGAAACAGAAAGCTATGATCCGCAGAAGGTAAAACCGGTTCTCAAATGCAGTATCTGCAACGGGGAACAGGTTGCCGGATTTTTGGATCTGCACACCAAGGCATTTGAAGAAGTCATGTTTGTACGGGATCACAATGACCTGGCGGAATTCAAACGAAGATACGGGATCATCGAAGAGATCGATAAGATCTATTGAAACGTATCATTCTTGCGGATGCGGGGGGATTATGGTATACTATCAAACGGTATTGCTGTTTTTTGGCACGTATGAGGGAGGAGTTTCATGAAACTGAAAACAAGACTTTTTATCGCGCTTGTAACGATCGGTGTTGTTTTGACCGTTATGGGCGTAAGGGATTGGATATGTCTTTCCAAACCGGTGAAAGATATTACCAATCTTTGGGATTACGATTACAGTAAACTTAAGGCGGGGGACCATATATGTCTGGATGTCACGCTGGTATGGGATCAGATCGGTTCGCACATAGAACAGCATAAGACCTATGGTGTCACGACGTCGGAGCGGGAAACCGGGCGTTATTACCTGATCCCTTTCTGCCAGGAGGAGGACGAGGATTTTATTTATCCTACACCTTTTCTTCTTACATCGATCCCCAGCCGCTATAATGATGCAATGGACTCGCAGATCAAGAAGTTTGATGCCTGGTGGGAAACGGATGAGGATTTCGACACGGTACCTACGAGTTCCATGCATTTTGACGGAAAACTTGTGAAAATTCCGAATGATTTACGTAAGCAGATAGAAGAAAACTTTTTGGATCCCGGGGAGAGACTGGAAGATTATATGCTTCCGGTAATGTTTGAGCCAATCATCAATCCGGGGGCGGCAAAAGGGACGACCGTTGCGGGTATCATCTGTCTTCTGATCTCAGGAGTGATCGTTTTTGTAATGTTCAAGGGCAAAAGCGGAAATCAGAACGGGTTCTATGGTATGCCCAACGCTCAAAAGGCCGGATTTATACCGCAGTCCGCCAATACGACCGGTGCAGGTTTTGGCGGTCAGCAGCCGCAGAATATGCAGGGAGCTTTCGGAGCACCGGTGGGAGGTCAGCAGCCGCAGAATATGCAGGGAGCTTTCGGAGCACCGGTGGGAGGCCAGCAGCCGCAGAATATGCAGGGAGCTTTCGGAGCACCGGTGGGAGGCCAGCAGCCGCAGAATATGCAGGGAGCTTTCGGAGCACCGATGGGCGGCCAGCAGCCGCAGAATGCGCAGGGAAGCTTTGGAGCACCGATGGGCGGCCAGCCACAGAACGCGCAGGGAAGCTTTGGAGCACCGATGGGCGGCCAGCCACAGAACGCGCAGGGAAGTTTCGGAGCGCCGATGGGAGGTCAGCAGCCGCAGAATACAGCAGCACAGGCAGCAGGTATGGCAATCGGAGGCATGGCGGCAGCCACACAGGCACCGCAGTCGTTAGGACCGTCACAGCCGCTCGGAAGCCAGCCGATGGGAGCACTGGTATCTTCAGGCTCTTTCCCAAGTGTGGGAGCAGGAGCTCAGGCACCGGCGCAGGAACCGGCATCGATCTTTGGCAATACACCGGCAGAACAGCCATCGATCTTCGGAACAAAACCGGCGGAACAGACATCGAACTTTGGCAATGCGCCGGCAGAACAGCCATCGATCTTCGGAACGAAACCTGCGGAACAGGCATCGACCATTGGAAATACACCTGCGCAGGAACCGACGGCGTCTGTCGGAAACGGACAGGCACAGGAATCGGTTGACGGAGATATTGTTGTGCGCAACATCTTCGGTGAAATCGATGTAGAAGCAACCGAAAAGGCAAGAAAAGAGAAGGAAAAAGCCGAGAAAGCAAGAAAAGAGGAAGAGGCAAGAGCAGAATTGCTCAAGGCTATGGCTTATGCTTCATCTCATCCCGCAATACTTCCGATGGGAGGAGGCGCTACAGCGGTACAGCAGTCTTCCCAGGCAGCTACACTGCCGCTTGGCGGTACGCCGACACAGGTAAGCAGCGGTCCGGCAGCAACACCGGCAGCCCAGACGGAGACAGCGGAAAATAACGCTCCCGCACAACAGCCGGAAGCTTCCCCGGTAAACACAGGCAATGCGGTGACGCAGCAGAATAACAATCCGATCTTCGGAAACACCCCGGCACAGCAGCCGGCACCATCTCCGATAAGCGGAAACAGTGCAGCGACGCAGCAGAATAACAATCCGTTGTATGGGAATACGCCAGCGCAGCAGCCGGCGCCTTCACCGGTAAGCGGAAACAGTGCAGCGACGCAGCAGAACAATAATCCGTTGTATGGGAATACGCCGGCGCAGCAACCGGCACCTTCACCGGTAGGCGGAAACAATGCAGCGACGCAGCAGAATAACAATCCGTTATACGGAAGCGCGCCTGCACCGCAGGCTGCGAACCCGGCATCATCCGGGGAAGCCAATGAAAACGCTCCTTTGTATGCAGATAATACCGAAATGAAGAAAGTATTCAGCGGAGCATTTGGAAACAATAATAATATAGGATAGAGTATTGCAGTAAGGGGACGTCCGGACGGGCGTCCTTTTTACGGTAAGAAATAGCACTGTAATTTCCTATAGCACACAAGCCCTTCGTGGGATGCGTTTTTTAATAAAATCAAATCAAATAAAAAAATATTCACAAAACCTATTGACATAGTAGGCAATAAGGTGTAATATCTGTTTCATCAAAACGAAAGGAAAAGCAAGAGATGAGAAAACAAAGTTTTGTAATCTTCGGGTGTATGTGTCGAATGTTGATCTCCCAGGCATGTAATACGGCAGGGTGTCGGGCTCATCTGTCTGATCACAATTTACAATGATCTGTCATTTCAGATCAGAGTAAAGAGCCGTTGCCTGGGAGAGAAAAAGTTCCGGGCTTTTATTTTGCCCATTTACTCGTGAAAACATTCAAAACAAACCTTAGATTGCAAACAAAGGAGGAGAGCAATTATGAAAACAAATGCAGTAAAAAGATTTTTAGCCGGTACCATCGCGGCGACCCTGGGGATCGCATCACTGACCGGCTGCGGAAACGAAGCCGCACAGGCACAGGAGAATGACACACAGGCATCGGCAGGGGACAAGGTTTACCGCACCCTGGATGAGATCAAGGAAAGCGGAACGGTCAACATCGGTGTATTCTCCGACAAGAACCCGTTTGGCTATGTGGATGAGAACGGTACCTATCAGGGTTATGATGTTTATTTCGCAGAGCGGATCGGACAGGACCTGGGCGTAGATATCAATTATGTATCCACCGAAGCAGCCAGTCGTGTAGAGTATCTGGAGACCGGTAAAGTAGATATCGTTCTGGCAAACTTCACGGTAACCGAAGAAAGAGCACAGAAAGTAGATTTCGCTCTTCCTTATATGAATGTAGCGCTTGGTGTGGTTTCTCCGGAAGACCACGTGATCACGGATCTGGCGGATGTGGCAGCCGATGAGCAGGTGATCGTTATCTCCGGTACCACTGCTGAGACCTATCTGGAAAAGAATTATCCGGATATCACACTGCAGAAGTTTGATACTTACGCAACCGCAAAGACATCTTTTGAGAACGGAACCGGTGTAGCGTGGGCAAACGATAATACCGAAGTGATCGCTTATGCGATCGAGAATGCGGGCTATGTGGTAGGTATTCCTTCCCTGGGCAGCCAGGATACCATTGCACCGGCTGTATCCAAGGGCAATGAAAGTCTGCTTACCTGGCTGAATGACGAGATCAAGTCTCTGGGGGATGAAAACTTCTTCCACGCAGATTATGAAGCAACGCTGATCGATACTTACGGAGCTGATTATGAGGAAACACTGGTCGTAGAAGGTGGTGTTGTAGCCGGTGCAGCAGCTGCAGCAGTTACCGCGGGTGCATCGGAAGCATCTGCAGACGGTGCTCTGGATATCGTTCCGGGCAACGGCGAGACCATTAAGATCGCAGCTTCTCCGGTACCGCACGCAGAGATCCTGGCAAAAGCAGCAGATATCCTGAAGGATTACGGTTATGAGCTGGATATCGTAGAGTTTGAAGATTATGTACAGCCGAACCTGGTGGTAGAATCCGGCGAGTTTGACGCAAACTATGTGGAGCACGTACCGTACCTGAACAGCTTTAACGAAGAGCAGGGAACCCATCTGGTAGATGCCGGTGACATCCACTATGAGCCGTTTGGTATCTATCCGGGTACCAAGAAGAGCCTGGATGAGATCGCAGACGGTGACCGTATCGCAGTTCCGAATGATACTACCAATGAAGCAAGAGCACTGCTTCTTCTGCAGGACAATGGTCTGCTGAAACTGAACGACGGCGCAGGCCTTACCGCGACCGTAAATGATATTGCAGAGAACCCGTACAACATCGAGTTTGTAGAACTGGAAGCAGCACAGGTAGCACGTGTAGTCGGTGAAGTAGAGTATGTGGTATTAAACGGTAACTATGCACTGGAGGCAGGTTATTCCGTAGGTAAAGACTCCATTGCATACGAGTCCAGCGATTCCGTAGCAGCGAAGACCTATGTGAACATCATCGCGGTTTATGAAGGCCACGAGAACGATGATAAGATCAAAGCCCTGGTTACGGTACTGAGATCGGATGAGATCAAGCAGTTCATAACAGATACTTATGACGGCGCAGTGATCTTCTTCGAGAAATAAGGAATGAAACCGGAGGGCTTGCAAAAGCCCTCCATTTTCTTAAAAAGGATCGACAGGATATTCTTCTTAAGAAAATGTATTTTGGATAAACATACGTTACCGAAAGAACTGTAAGGTTCTGAAAAGTTACAAACAAATGATATTGGAGGCAAGATGATATGAGCCTGATTGAGATCAAAAACCTGACAAAACAATTTGACCTGGACGGAACGACGGTCACGGCATTAAACAATGTAAGCCTGCATATCGAAAAAGGAGATATCTTCGGCATCATCGGTATGTCCGGTGCGGGAAAGAGTACCCTGGTTCGGTCCATTAATTTTCTGGAGCGTCCTTCGGAAGGCAGTGTGCGGATCGACGGTGTGGATCTGGCGGAACTCTCGGAGAAAGAACTGCGTCAGAAGCGCAGCGGCATCGGAATGATCTTTCAGAATTTTAATCTGCTGGAGCAGAAGAACGTGCTGGATAATATCTGCTTTCCGCTGGAGATCACCGGTGTAAAGAAAAAAGAAGCGAAGGTGCGGGCGCAGGAACTGCTGAAACTGGTAAAGCTGCAGGAGAAGGAAAAAGCCTATCCGTCACAATTGTCCGGCGGGCAGAAGCAGAGAGTGGCCATCGCAAGAGCACTGGCGACCAATCCGCAGATCCTGCTCTGTGATGAAGCAACCAGCGCACTGGATCCGCAGACCACGGCTTCCATACTTGCCCTGCTGCGGGAGATCAATGAAGAACTGGGGATCACCATCGTGATCATCACACATTCCATGGCAGTGGTGACGGAGGTCTGCAAACGGGTGGCGATCATCGACGGAGGACGTCTGGTAGAGGAAGGTCCGGTACGGGAGATCTTTGAAAACCCGAAGTCGGATGCAGCAAAGGAACTGATCTCCGGAAAAGAGGTCCGTTATACACCGACAGAGAACCTGAATACCGGACGAAGGATCCGTATTGTCTTTTTGGAAAATTCCGCATACGAGCCGGTGATCGCCAATGTGATCCTGAAATTTGCAGTACCGGTCAATATCCTGAAAGCGGATACCAGAAATGTCGGAGGTAAAGCATTGGGAGAAATGATCCTGGGGCTTCCGGAAGGAGAAGAACTTCAGAACGATATTATAGAGTATTTACAGGAAACCGGCCTGGCGGTAGCGGAGGTGAGCGAAAATGAATGAACAGGTGATAAAAATGTTATGGAAAGGCATCGGAGATACGCTTTATATGACGCTGGGCTCCGTGTTGCTTGGCTATGTAGTGGGCCTTCCTTTGGGAATCCTGCTCTGTGTGACGGGAAAGAAAGGGCTGAAACCGAATGCCGCAGTCTATCATATCCTGGACTTTATCTGCAACATCATCCGCAGTGTTCCGTTTCTGATCCTGCTGATCCTGCTGATCCCGTTTACCAGATGGGTGGTGGGACAGAGTTACGGATCTACGGCAACCATCGTTCCGCTGGTGATCTGCGCAGCGCCCTATATCGCGCGTGTGGTGGAATCCTCACTGAATGAAGTGGATGCCGGTGTGATCGAGGCGGCGAAAGCCATGGGGGCAAACAATTTTCAGATCATCACAAAAGTGCTTCTGGTAGAGGCAAAGACTTCCCTGCTGACCGGATTTACGATCACTACGGGATTATTACTCGGATACTCTGCAATGTCCGGAACGGTCGGCGGCGGCGGACTGGGAGATATTGCGGTACGTTACGGTTATTACCGCTGGCAGACCGATATCATGCTGGTGACGGTATTGCTACTGATCATTATTTTTCAGATCATTCAGAATATCGGAACAAAAGTGGCGGTACATTTTGACCACAGGAAGAGGTAATCGTTTATGGATTTTGAAGTGATCCATTCATACATACCATTATATACGCAGGCTTTTTTACTGACGATAAAGATCGGCTGGATCGGTATCGTGATCGCAGTAGTGATCGGTATTGCGACGGCATTTCTGCAGCACTTTAAGGTGCCGGTGCTGGCGCAGATCGCATCGGTTTATGTGGAGATCTTTCGGAATACGCCGCTCCTGGTACAGTTATTCTTTATCTATTTCGGGCTGCCCAAGGTGGGGATCATGATACCGGCAGAGACCTGTGGCGCGGCTGGTCTGGGATTGCTGGGCGGCAGTTATATGGCGGAAGGGTTTCGCAGCGGTCTGGATGCGGTATCGAAGTCTCAGACGGAAAGCGCTCTGGCACTTGGTATGACGAAGGTGCAGCTGTTTCGATATGTGATCTTTCCGGAAGCCTTTTCGTTAAGTGTTCCGGCAGTTGTAGCCAATGTGATCTTTCTGCTCAAAGAGACCAGCGTGTTTTCCGCCATCAGTCTGATGGATCTGATGTTTACGGCCAAGGATCTGATCGGACTGTATTACAATACGACAGAAGCACTGTTTCTGCTGGTGATCTTTTATATCATCATGCTGTTGCCGGTATCCGGTCTGGGCAGTCTGATCGAAAAAAAGACGCATTTGCGAACGGCGGGGGTATAGGCAGATGGGATTTGAAGTGTTACTCAAAGGAAATAATATGCTGCGGCTCTGGCAGGGACTGCTGGTCGCATTAAAGATCAGTCTGCTGTCCGTAGTGATCAGCATCGCGCTCGGTGTGGTACTCGGTATACTGATGGCGTTGAAACTGCCGGTGCTGAAACAGATCCTGCGGGCATATCTGGAAGTGGTACGGATCATGCCGCAGATGGTACTGTTGTTTCTTGTATATTTCGGAACGACAAAGGCAATGGGGATCAATCTGCAGGCGGAAACGGCGGCGGTGATCGTATTTTCTTTCTGGGGAACGGCGGAAATGGCGGACCTGGTACGCGGCGCTTTGCAGGGGATACCGAAGATCCAGTATGAGAGCAGTATGTCACTGGGGCTGAATACGTATCAGACCTATGTGTATGTGATCATACCGCAGATCATACGGCGGATGATCCCGCTGTCGATCAATTTGATCACGCGTATGATCAAGACCACCAGTCTGGTCATGATGATCGGGATTGTAGAAGTGCTCAAGGTAGGACAGCAGATCATTGAGGCAAACCGCAAGACCTCACCGAATGCGGCATTCGGCGTATTCGCTGTGATCTTTGTGATGTATTTTCTCGCATGCTGGCCGATCAGTCAGCTTTCGAAATATCTGGAAAAGAAGTGGGAGAATTAAGTTATGGAAAGTAATGAGATACTGCGGGTCAACGGGATCAGCAAACGTTATGGCGATATCAGCGTATTTGAACATCTGGATCTGAGTGTAAAAAAGGGCGAGGTGGTGGTGATCGTCGGACCTTCCGGCTGCGGAAAGAGCACGTTTCTGCGGTGCTTAAACGGTTTGGAGGAGATACAGGAAGGGGAAGTGTTGCTGGATGGAGAACGCATTTCGCAGAATCCGAAAGAACTGAGCCGTACAAGAGAAAAGATCGGTATGGTGTTTCAGAGTTATGATCTGTTTCCGCATCTTACGATCCTGCAAAACCTTACCCTGGCGCCGGTCAAGGTGAAGAAGAGAAATAAAAAAGATGTCGAAAAGGAAGCGGAAGAACTGCTGGAACGTGTAGGGCTGCTGTCTAAAAAAGACCGATATCCGAGAGAACTGTCCGGCGGACAGAAGCAGCGTGTGGCGATCGTGCGTGCATTGATCATGCATCCGGAAGTCCTGTTGCTCGATGAGATCACCGCAGCGCTGGATCCGGAAATGGTCAAGGAAGTGTTGGACGTGGTATTATCCCTTGCCAAAGAAGGCAGGACTATGGTGATCGTCACTCATGAGATGCAGGTCGCCAGAGCAGCGGCAAACCGCATGATCTTTATTGACGGCGGAAAGATCGTAGAGGAAGGCGAGCCGACGGAATTCTTTGAGCATCCGCAAACAGAGCGGCTACGCCAGTTTCTGCACAGTTTTTCCTATGAGGCGGAATAAAAGGAGAGGAAACAGCAAGAAGAGATATCAATTGTTTCAGGAATACCATATCAAAATCATTTAGAACTCAGGGCGTTGAATTTAGGAACGGACATGTTATATAATCACCGTAATACCTATTGAATGAATAGGTAAATAAAAGAGGTGATCTCGATATGTACCGGAATGCGTTCAGAAACCAAAAAGTGAACAACATCAGTTTCGCCATGTGTATCTGCAGATGCAGTAGTACATAGGGGAAGTGTGTTGTGCGTAATGGGGCACTAAAGGAAGGAAACCTTAGAAAAGCGGGCACAGCGGTGCCCGCTTTTTTTACACAGGAAAAGAAATCAGAAAAGAAAGCAGGGTGATGTGGATGACGATTCAACAGATGTTATATGTGCTGACAATAGAAGAATGCGGTTCAATGAATAAAGCATCAGAGAAACTTTATATTGTTCAGCCGACGCTGACCAATGCAGTTCAGGAATTGGAGAACGAACTGGGAATAACCATTTTTGTCCGCACACACAAGGGAGTCACCCCGACTCCGGAGGGGACAGAGTTTCTGAATGATATACGGAATCTGTACCGGCATTATGATCTGGTAATGCAAAAGTATGAAGGGGACGGCGATTATAAGAGAAAATTCGGCGTATCCACACAGCATTATTCTTTTGCGGTCAAGGCATTTGTTGAGATGGCAAAGAATTACGATATGAAACAGTTTGATTTTGCAATCCGCGAAACCAAGACAAAGGCAGTGATCGAGGATGTGGGCAAACTGAGAAGTGAGATCGGCGTATTATATATCAGCAACCGGAATGAGAAAGCACTCGGTAAACTGATGAAACAGCATGAGGTGGAATTTCACCCGCTGGTAAAGGGCAGGGCCTATGTGTATCTGTGGGGAGAGCATCCCCTTGCAAAAGAGGAAGTGATCCGGATGGAGCAATTGGAACCTTATCCATGTCTTTCCTTTGAGCAGGATGAGGAAGAGTTTTATCTGGCAGAAGAAATACTGAGTGAAAATACATATCCGCAAACCGTTCGTGTGAATGATCGTTCCACCATGCTGAATCTGATGGTGGGGCTGAACGGATATACGCTATGTTCCGGGATCATATCCAGCGATCTCAACGGGGATGGTTTTGTTGTGGTGCCGTTTGGTGAGGATGAAGAGAATCCGAACAGTATCATGGAGATCGGATATCTGACAAAGAAGAACAGTATTGTGAGTCAGATGGGAGAGGAATATATTCGCGAATTGGAAAAGTATTTTAAGGCAGCACAGAAATAGAGCAGATCATGATGATCATCAGTTATCATCGTTTTTGATAAAGCTTTCTAAATCGTTAGTATTATACAGTCGTGTTTTCAAATGATATTCTATTACTCGTACACAATTTTCTATTCAAATACAATCATATAATTTCAGATCAGGAGGAGAAAAATTATGAAAAAGAAAATGATCAGCAGTATTCTTACGGCAGTTCTTGCAGTGTCTCTGGCAGGATGCGGAAAGAGTGAAAATGCAAGTGTTGCGAATGCGGAGAACAGTGAACCGGTGACAAGTGGGGCGGCCATTGAACTGACTAATGTATCATATGATCCTACCCGTGAGTTATACGCCGCATACAATACCCTTTTTGAGGCACACTATGAGGAAACATTCGGACAGAAGATCAGTGTGACGCAGTCTCACGGCGGCTCAGGAAAACAGGCACTGGAAGTGGCTAACGGTCTGGAAGCAGATGTGGTAACACTGGCTCTGGAAGGCGATGTGCAGGTGGTAGCAAATGCGGGACTGATCGAGGAAGGTTTTACTTCTGAATTTCCGCTGGACAGCTCCCCATATACATCAACAATCGTATTCCTGGTGCGCTCCGGCAATCCGAAATCCATTTATGACTGGGATGATCTGATCCGTGAAGATGTGGGGGTGATCACACCGAATCCGAAGACCTCCGGCGGCGCAATGTGGAATTATCTGGCGGCATGGTATTTCTTTGAACAGCAGGGGCAGACTGAGGAAGAGATCCTTGCATCCATCAAAAAACTATACGGCAATGTAGTTGTGCTTGATTCCGGGGCAAGAGGATCTACGACATCGTTTGTGGAGAATAAGCAGGGAGATGTCCTGCTTGCATGGGAAAATGAAGCCTTTCTTTCCCTGAAAGAGTATCCGGGTGAATATGAGATCGTAGTTCCATCCGTTTCTATTCTCTGCCAGCCGACAGTTGCGGTGGTTGATGAAGTGGCAAAGAAACATAACACTGCAGATGCCGCTGCCGAGTATCTGAGTTATCTCTATTCCGATGAGGCGCAGGAGATTGAAGCACAGAACTTTTACCGCCCGAGCAACAAAGATGTTTATGCGAAATATATATTCAGTGCAGATTCCAATACGATCACGGAAATTCCGGAAGACGGAAAGTGGATCAATGATAATATCACTTTGACGGACATCAATCATTTCGGCGGATGGACGGATGCGAGAGCAAAGCATTTTGCGGATGGTGCATATTTTGATCAGATTTACGAACAGTAATAAAGGAACATTATGAAGCGAAAAAGTATTATTCCCGGATTTGGCATTTCCTTTGGCCTGACGATCACGATACTGTCATTGGTGGTATTGATCCCGCTATGTTCGCTGGTTGTGTATGCGGCAAAGCTTTCACCATCGGAATTTCTGTATACGGTGACCCGGCCGAGGGTGCTGTCCGGATACTATGTAAGTATATCAACTGCGTTTGTGGCATCGATCGTGAATGCGGTGATGGGGCTGATCCTGGCCTGGGTGCTGGTACGGTACGAGTTTCCCGGCAAGCGTTTTCTGGATGGGATCATAGAGCTGCCATTTGCGCTTCCAACGGCAGTTGCCGGTATATCGCTTACGCATATGACAACTACAAACGGATGGATAGGAAAGATCTTCTATGATGCATTTGGGATCCGGATCGCCTATACAAGGCTGGGGATCACGATCGCGCTGATCTTTATCGGAATACCTTTTGTGGTCCGATCGGTACAACCGGTACTGGAGAAGATTGATATTCAGTGTGAGGAAGCAGCTTTTATGCTCGGTGCAGATCGAAAGACTTGTTTTCGAAAGGTGATCTTTCCGGAAATCCTGCCTGCGCTGATCTCAGGATTTACGCTTGCGTTTGCAAGATGTATCGGGGAATACGGCAGCGTTGTTTTTATTGCAGGTAATACGCCGTATGAAACGGAAATCGCACCGCTTTTGATCATGGCACAGCTGCAGGAGTTTGACTATTCCGCAGCAACATCGATCGCACTGGTAATGTTATTGATCGCTTTTGTGATACTGTCGATCAATGCACTTCTGCAGAGCAGTGTGGCAAAAAGGGTAAACGGCAAGAGCTAGGACGGAATGGAGCGATCTTATGGAGATTAGAAAAAATAACGGACCATTGAAATGGATACTGATCGTGATCAGTTTTCTGTTCCTGACAATCTTTTTATTGCTTCCGTTGATCTACATTCTGTCAACGGCGTTTCGCCAAGGGATAGGGGCATATCTGGTTTCGGTAAGTGATGAATATACGATAAAAGCGGCAATACTGACCATCAAAGCAACTTTGTGGGCGGTAGCGGTAAATACGATCCTGGGTATTTCGGCTGCATGGTGTCTTACCAAATTTGCATTTCGTGGCAAAAAGATCCTGTCCACATTTATTGATCTCCCGGTAACGGTTTCTCCGATCATCGCCGGATTGATCTATGTGCTGACCTTTGGACGACAGTCGGATCTGTATCCGATCCTGGATGATATGGGGATCCAGATCATTTTCGCGGTACCCGGAATCGTACTGGCGACGATCTTTGTAACTTTTCCGTTCATATCCAGAGAACTGATCCCGGTACTTACGGCGCAGGGAACGGATGAAGAAGAAGCAGCAGCACTCATGGGAGCGGGAACCTTTACCATCTTTCGGAAGGTGACGTTTCCGCATATCAAATGGGCATTGTTGTATGGTATCGTGTTGTGTACTGCCAGGGCTATGGGAGAATTCGGAGCAGTATCGGTTTTATCAGGGCATCTGCGGGGAAAAACAAATACATTACCACTCTATATTGAACTTCTGTATCAGGGATATGATTTCACGGGGGCATTTGCGGCATCCTCCATACTGGTGTTGATGGCGATCATCATACTGATCCTGCGGCTGGTATTGGAGAAAAAAGGAAAGAAAGAACTGGATATCAAAAAATAATGAGGATAAAACATGAGTGACAGAAATGAAGAAGCATATGTGGAACTGAAAGAGATCAATAAGCATTTCGGGAATTTCCATGCTTCTAAAGATGTGAACATAGCCATTCCGAAAGGAAAACTGGTGGCACTTCTCGGACCTTCCGGGAGCGGAAAAACAACGATCCTTCGTATGATCGCAGGTCTGGAACAGCCGGATTCCGGAGATATCATCATTGCCGGAAACCGGGTAAATAATATTCCGGGGAGTGAGCGGGGGATCGGTTTTGTATTTCAGAGTTATGCGTTGTTCCGCTATATGACGGTATATGACAATATTGCATTCGGATTACGGGTAAAAAAAGTGCCGGAAAAAGAGATCCGTGAGAGGGTATCGGAGTTGTTGAAACTGATTTCCTGCGAGGGACTGGAGAAAAGGTTTCCCAGCCAGCTTTCCGGAGGCCAGAGGCAACGAGTTGCTTTTGCAAGAGCGCTGGCACCCAATCCGCAGATCCTGTTGCTGGATGAGCCTTTTGCTGCAATCGATGCAAAGGTACGTCTGGAACTTCGAACCTGGCTCAAAGAGATGATCACGAAGCTGCAGATCACCAGTATTTTTGTAACACACGATCAGGATGAAGCAATCGAAGTGGCAGATGAGATCATCGTTACCAATCAGGGAAAGGTAGAACAGTGCGGAACACCGCAGGAACTGTATTCCTCTCCGGCTTCGTCGTTTGTGGCGAAATTTATCGGTAATTCCACTGTGATCAAAAATTTTAACAGGTTTAAGTATTTTGAAAAGGCGGAAGAAGCGGAAGAAGCCATTCTAAGACCGGAATTTGTTGCGGTATTTAAAAAAGGAGAGAGTGTACAGTATACCAGTTCTGCAGAGAAGGCGGTTGTTGAGGATATCATCTTTCGGGGCAGTAATCTGGAAGTGAGAGTAAAACTATACGACAATCTGATCTCATCCCTTCGCAGCATCAACGAGCCTATGGTGGAGATCGGAGAAACGGTAGATGTCTTTATCTACCGAATGTTTCTTCTGAATAAAGACCGGATCTGTCTGGTACATAACCAGTCACTCAAACAGGAATCGGTAGTGATTTAAGGGGAAACGCGATGGAACGAATAATTATAGAAAGTGATGTACTGATCATCGGCGGAGGAACAGCAGGCTGTTATGCCGCGATTACTCTGGGCGAACGGACAGACTTAAAGGTCGCGGTCGTTGAAAAAGCGGATATCCGAAGAAGCGGTTGCCTGGCTGCAGGGGTAAATGCGCTGAATGCGTATATTACCAAAGGCCATCAACCGATCGATTATGTCCGATATGCGGCCAAAGATGCAGAGGGGATCGTACGGGAAGATCTGCTGCTGGATATCTGTGAACGATTAAATCATGTGACGGAAGATCTGGAATCCAGAGGACTTACGATCCTGAAAGATGAGAACGGGGAGTATGTATCCCGCGGATGGCGTAATCTGAAGATCAACGGGGAGAATATCAAACCGATCCTGGCAAAAGAAGTACGCTGTCAGAAAAATGTGTCAGTGTACGAACATGTGAATGTCACAGATCTGCGTTATGAATCGGACCAGGTTTCGGGAGCGTATGGTTTTGGAATCGGTGACGGCATATTTTACGAGTTTCGGGCAAAGGCGGTATTGATCGCAACCGGAGGAGCGGCTGGAATGTACCGGCCGAACAATCCGGAGAAAGATCCGCATCAGATGTGGTATTGTCCCTTTAATACCGGGGCCGGATACAGTATGGGGATACTGGCAGGGGCGGAGATGACCACTTTTGAAATGCGCTTTATTGCATTACGCTGTAAAGATACGATCGCGCCGACAGGAACGATCGCGCAGGGAATCGGAGCAAAGCAGATCAATGCAGCGGATGAAGTATATGAAGAAAAATACGGATTGACCACTTCGGAGAGATTATGGGGAACGGTAAGTGAGAATCTGGCAGGAAGAGGTCCATGCTATTTGAAGACGAGAGGGATCGATTCGGCGCATGAAGAAGATCTTTACAAGGCGTATCTGAATATGGCACCCCTGCAGACCTTAAAATGGATCGACAGTGAAAAAAATCCGTCCCGTTATGATGTGGAGATCGAAGGTACAGAACCTTATGTGACCGGAGGACATACCGGCAGCGGATATTGGATCGACAGAGAGCGTGCCACGACACTGAAAGGATTGTTTGCTGCCGGGGATGTGGCAGGAGGAGCTCCACAGAAATATGTGACCGGCGCATTGGCTGAAGGAGAGATCGCTGCGGAAGGTATCCTTCGATATCTGAAAGATCACGGGAGTGTGGAGAAAAAATCGACTGCGCTAAGTCGGCAGGCGAAAGAAAAAAAAGAGGAGTATGAAACTTATCTGGGACAAAATGGTATTTTTTCGGCGGAGCAGTTGGAAATACGGATGCAGAAACTGATGGACGAATATGCAGGCGGTATCAAAACATCTTATCAGTATTCGGAAGCGGGACTGAAGGTAGCGGAGGAAGGGATCGATGATCTGCTGAAGGAATGGAAGCAGATAAGTGTAACCGATATCGATGAACTGTTGGCAGTATATGAGTTGCGGGATCGGTTGGTGGTATCCAAAGTATTGATACATCATCTGCGGGAACGAAAAGAGACCAGATGGCACAGTTTTCAGGAAAATGCGGACCATCGGGAAAAAGATACACAATACGAATGCTACATTAATTCGGTGTATACAGGGGAAGGCGTACGGATGCTGAGACGAAAGCTGGTAAAAGCAGGAGAGGAATGAGCAGATGGGAGTAGTGATCGATCAAAACAAGTGTATCGGCTGCGGAAGCTGTATGCGGATATGCCCCGGCAATCTGATACGAACGAATGCGGAAGGAAAAGCATATCTGAAAAAAGAACGGGATTGCTGGAGCTGTACCTCTTGTATGAAGGAATGCCCGGTCAAGGCGATCGCATTGGTGTTATCCCCGGAGATGGGAGGACGGGGAGCAAAATTCGTGATATCGAAAAAAGAGAAAAAAATATGCTGGACAGCATATCGGGATCAGGAGGTGATCAGAGAGATCATCACAGATCCGGAAGAGTCCAATAAGTATTAGCGAGGATTAGGATAATGAGTAGAAAAGAAAAAATGACACAGTTGGACCGACTGGAAGCGGAAGCCATCCATATCATGAGAGAGGTGGCGGCAGAATGTGAAAAACCGGTTATGCTATATTCAATTGGGAAAGACAGTTCTGTGATGCTGCATCTGGCATTAAAAGCATTTTATCCGGAAAAGCCCCCCTTTCCGTTTTTGCATATTGATACCACCTGGAAATTTCGTGAGATGATCACATTTCGTGATGAGATGGCAAAAAAATATTCCCTGGATATGCTGGTCTATACCAATGAGGAAGGAGTAAAGAACGGAATCAATCCTTTTGATCATGGATCTTCCTATACAGATATTATGAAGACACAGGCGCTAAAACAGGCACTTACCAAATACGGTTTTACGGCAGCATTTGGCGGTGGACGCAGGGACGAAGAAAAATCCAGAGCCAAGGAACGGATCTTTTCTTTTCGAAACGAAGCGCAGGGCTGGGATCCGAAAAATCAGAGACCGGAGATGTGGAAACTTTATAATACCAGGATCCATAAAGGGGAGAGCATAAGGGTATTTCCGCTTTCGAACTGGACGGAAAAAGACATCTGGCAGTATATCAAACAGGAAAATATCGATATCGTACCGCTTTATTACGCTGCAGTGCGTCCTTGCGTAGAAAGAGACGGACAGCTCATTATGGTTGACGATGAGCGTATGCGGATCAAAGAAGGCGAGGTGATTCAGCAGAAAAAGATCCGTTTTCGTACACTGGGCTGTTATCCGCTGACCGGTGGTTTTGAATCAGATGCGGATAATATCGATGCTGTGATCGATGAAACTTTAAGCGCGATCGAATCGGAAAGAACCACTCGTGTGATCGACAGTGACAGTGGGGAAGGAAGCATGGAGAGACGGAAGAAAGAGGGGTATTTCTAGGATGAGAGATCTGCTTAAGTTTATTACCTGTGGTAGCGTAGATGACGGAAAATCTACATTGATCGGTCATATCCTGTATGATTCGAAATTGTTATATGCGGATCAGGAGCGGGCATTGGCGCTGGAATCCAAGGTGGGAAGCCGTAATGGTGAGATTGATTATTCACTGCTGCTGGATGGCCTGACGGAGGAAAGAGAACAGGGTATTACAATAGATGTAGCATATCGTTATTTTACGACGGACGAACGAAGCTTCATCGTAGCGGATACGCCGGGACATGAAGAGTATACCAGGAATATGGCGGTAGGAGCATCCTTTGCGGATCTGTCGATCATCCTGATCGATGCGACAAAGGGTGTTCTGGTACAGACCAGACGCCACGCAAGGATCTGTTCCGTTATGGGGATCCGGCATTTTGTATTTGCCGTCAATAAGATGGACCTGGTGGCGTATGACCGGGAGAGATTTGAAGCGATCCGAAAGGATATCGAAGAATTAAGCAAAGAACTGGGACTAAAAAATATTAAGGTGATCCCGGTATCTGCAACGGAAGGGGATAATGTTGCCAAAAAAACAGATACCATGAAATGGTATGAAGAGGAAAGTCTGCTTTCGTATCTTGAGCATGTAGATATCGAGGATACTTCCGAAGAAGGTTTCTATCTGCCTGTACAGAGAGTCTGCAGACCGGATCATACCTTCCGCGGATTTCAGGGGCAGATCGAAAGCGGAGATGTATCTGTGGGAGATACGATCGAAGTATTGCCTAATGAAGAGACAGCAAAGATCAATGCAATCTATATTGGTGATCGAAAATCGGATCGCGCTTGTGCCGGTCAGGCGGTAACTCTTCAGTTGGATCGGGAGATCGATGTATCCAGAGGAAGTGTGATCTATAAAGATACGGCTATTGGAACCGCGGACAGTATCACGGCAACACTGCTCTGGATGGATGATGAGGATCTGACGGCAGGCAGAAACTATTTTGTGAAAGTCGGAAGCAGTCTGATCCCGGGAATCGTAAAAGAGATATTATATATGATCGACATCAATACCGGAGAGCATAAAGAGACGGATAAACTACAGAAAAACGGGATCGCAGTCTGCCGTATCGACCTGACGGATCGTATTACGGTCAGCAGATTTAAAACACACAAAACGCTGGGGGAACTGATCCTGATCGATCGGGTAAGCTTTATGACAAGCGCGTGCGGCGTGATCGAGGAGTATGACCGAAATGGCAGAAAAGATAATGCGCACATTACTGCGGAAACAAGAAGTGCTTATCTGGGGCAGCAGGCAGTTGCGGTGCTCTTTAAGGAAGAGGATGGGATACGGTTATCGGATCTTGAAGAAGCGGAACGGCAGTTGATCCGGGCCGGAAGACACACCTATCTTCTGAAGACCGATGAAAAACTTCGCGGAGAGATACTGTCAGAGGTATTACGACATCTGATGGCAGCTGGTCTGGTTGTGCTGGTACTCTTGCAGGATGAAGAGGATATTGTAAACAGAGCAGAGGATGAGAGTGTGATCATATATCCTGAAAAATCCAATGCGGCAGAAGATATCGTAAGCTATATCAAAGAACGATCTTCCATATGAGGAAGGGCGGAAATAAAAAAGAAACAGAAAAAGTAAACGAACAGGAAATCGAAAAAGGGAAAACAGATT
Organism: Lachnospiraceae bacterium; assembly: GCA_017508825.1. Taxonomy (GTDB): domain Bacteria; phylum Bacillota; class Clostridia; order Lachnospirales; family Lachnospiraceae; genus NK4A136. Next base: position 13,283 of record JAFWRC010000303.1, on the reverse strand, counting down.
AGGAGGAAAACATGGCAAACGATTATGCAACACTGAAAAAAGGCGGGTTCATGAAACAGAGACAGAAAGACCGGTTTTCTTTGCGTTTGTCGATCGTGGGTGGTCAGGTGAGTGCGGAACAACTGGCTGTGATCACGGAAGTAGCAAAACAGTATGGTCATGGCTATGTCCATCTGACCAGCAGGCAAAGCATTGAAATCCCCTATATCAAACTGGAAGATGTGGATAAGGTAAAGGATGCGCTGGCGGAAGGCGGCGTAGCTCCGGGTGTATGCGGACCCAGAGTGCGCACCATCACAGCCTGTCAGGGGGATGCGGTATGCCCGAATGGCTGCATTGAAACGGAAGAACTGGCAAAGGAACTGAATGAGCGGTATTTTGGGCAGGAACTTCCGCATAAGTTCAAATTTGGTGTGACAGGATGTCAGAATAACTGTCTGAAGGCAGAAGAAAATGATATCGGTATCAAAGGTGGGGTAAGAGTATCCTGGATCAAAGAGAAGTGTATCAATTGCGGCGTGTGCAAAAAAGTCTGCCGGGAAGGCGCGGTTTCGATCGGGGATGGCGTGATCTCAATCGAAAGAGATAAATGCAATTTCTGCGGCAGATGCGCTCTCTCATGTCCTACGGATGCTTATGATACCGTTCCGGGATATCTGATCAGCTTTGGCGGTCTGTTTGGAAATCAGATCAATAAGGGGGAACTCATCGTTCCGTTTATCGAGGATAAGGAGACACTGTTTGCGGTATGTGATGCGGCACTGAATTTCTTCCGTGAAAATGCAAATCCCAGCGAACGATTTAAATTTACCATTGATCGTGTAGGGAAGGAGAAGTTAGATGAGATCGTCTGGAAAGCATACCGAAAGGAAGATTAAAAGAATAAAGAAAACGATCATTACAATCCTGGCCTTAGGGATTTTATGTGCCGGCTGCGGCAGGACAACGATCGTAACGGAAGATGTTCCTGAGCAAGCAGAACCTGCGCAGGCAGACAGGGTGATCGCATTGTCCGAATCAAACGCTGAACTCTGGCTGCTGGCAGGCGGAGAGCTTGTTGCGACATCTGAGGATGCCATGGATCTGGAAGGCCTGAATGCGGATGCGGTTTCACTGGGCGATATGGACAATGTGAGCTTGGAAGCGATCACGGCCCTTTCTCCGGATCTGCTGATCGTATTTTCTACGGATCCTTCCCAGAAGGCACTGGGGGAAACGGCAGAAGGGATCGGGATTCCGGTGTATTATACCAATATTGATGGTTTTGCTGACTACGATTCTGTAATGAAGCAGTTAACGGATTATTCCGGCCATCCGGAAAAATATAAGGAGTATGTCATAAATGTTCGGACGCAGATAGAAGATGTGATCGCACAGGTTCCGGAATCTGCACAGGGAACTTATCTTCTGCTTCATGTTTCCGCGACCAAAGCGAAGGTGGAAAAGAATGATTATTTTGCCAGCGAGATCTTTAACAATCTTGGATTGACAAATATTGCGGAGGATAACAGTTCCTTTGATGAACTGTCAACGGAAGCCATCCTGGCTGCTGACCCGGATTATATCTTCATAGTACCGAGAGGAAACGAGGAAAAGGCGCTGGCAAGTTTTGAGGAATTGTTTACATCCAATCCGGGCTGGGATACACTTACGGCAGTATCCGAAGGAAAGTATTATCTGCTTTCTAAGGAGTTATTTGGTCTGAAACCAAATGCGGACTGGGGAGAGGCTTACCGCGAAGCCTATGAGCTGCTGTACGGAGAATAAAGCATGCGCAGATATATTATAGCTGTTATAGTATTGATTTTTGCAATCGTTTTTGCTCTGCTGGCCGGGAACGGCGCCATAGATACGGAAAATGTATTGGAGGTATTGAGTGGAGGCGGCAATCGTGCGCAGAGGACCATAATCTATCAGGTACGATTACCGAGGATTTTGGCAGCGCTGTCCTGTGGGGCGGCGCTTTCCGTTTCCGGATACCTTTTGCAGGATAATCTGAATAATGTCATAGCATCACCGGGACTGTTGGGGATCAACAATGGTGCCGGGCTTTTTGTTTTGCTGTCTGCCATTCTGTTTCCGTACCAATCCATAATGAAATGCCTGATGGCTTTTCTCGGGGCACTATGCGCTGCGGTGATCGTAAGCATACTGTCATCGGGAACCGGGATGTCCAAAACTTCAGTGATCCTTTCCGGGGTAGCCATATCCTCTCTGGGAGCCTCTCTAAGTCAAGTGATCATATCTGTGAAACCGGAGACGGTTGCGGACAAGGCAGCATTTTCTTTGGGCGGTTTCGCAAGTGTGCCATGGACGGTTACCAGAATGGCAGTACCTGTCATTCTGATCCTGCTTATTGTTGCAGTTATTTCGGCAGGTGCGCTGGATCTGATGTTGCTCGGCGATGAAACTGCCACGGGACTGGGATGCAATGTGAAACTATATCGGGGAACCCATATCGTTGCGGCATCGATACTGGCCGGGGCTGCGGTAAGTATGTGCGGTCTGATCGGTTTTGTTGGTTTGATCGTACCCAATTTCATACGGATGAGTGGGGGCAGTAAAAGCCGAGGCAGCATCCTTATGTGTATTTTGGCCGGCAGTGCATTTTTGCTGATCAGCGATACAGCAGCAAGGCTTATATTTTTTCCGTATGAGCTACCCTGTGGTCTGATCATGAATGCGATTGGTACACCGTTTCTCGTATGGATGCTGGTAAGAAAGAGAAAGAGGCTGGGAGCTTATGATTGAGATCAGAGACGCTGTAACGCACTATGCAGACAGAGAATCCTTTTATTTTCACAATATCACATTTGAAGAAGGAAAGATCACATCAGTGATCGGGCGTAACGGTTGTGGAAAATCAACATTACTGAAAATGATCGTCGGGTTACGGCCGTATAAAGGGGCTGTTATGATCGATGGTCAGCAAAGCCGTCTTCTGTCCGGTAAAGAAAGATCCAGAAAGGTTTCCTATCTTCCGCAAAATCTGAAAAGTGTAAATATTGATGTGGGAACGCTCGTATCCCATGGGCGATATGCCTGGCAGTCGGGCATGCGGAGAATGTCTGCTAAGGATTTTGAAAAACTGGATCAGGCACTTGCCATAACCGGGATGACGGAGTATCGGAATAAAAATCTGAGCGAACTGTCCGGCGGAGAACGCCAGAGAGCATACCTGTCAATGGTTGTGGCGCAGGATACACCGATGATACTGCTGGACGAACCGACAACATATATGGATGTGACAGTACAGAAGGCTTTTTTCGATATTCTGCGAAAACTGTCGAAAGAAGGGCATGGGATCGTAATGGTCAGTCATCATCTGGAACAGAGTTTTTCCTACAGCGACAGGATCTGTCTTATACATGACAAGACGGCGCTGTTTAACGGAACGCCTGACGAACTGGCCGATAATGGAGCATTGCTGCAGAAAGTATTCGGGATGAGGGTGAAACGATCAAATGACGCAGATCTGCTGTATCCGTATACAGCGATCAAATAGGAGCAGAAAGGGATTTACAATATGGCATATTTTCCGATGATGGTGGAGCTGAGAGACAAAAAAGTACTTGTGATCGGCGGCGGTGAAGAAGGAAAAAAGAAGATACAGGTGCTGAAGATGTTTGGCTGTCATGTAACGCTGATAGCAAAAAGGGCTTCCGAAGAAGCTGTTTCCTTGACAGATGTGTTTCTGGAAAAAACATATGAGGCTGCCGACATGAAGGATGATTTTTTTATCGTGGTAGCAGCTACTGAGGATACGGCGTTGAACCGCATGATTTATGAACTGGCAAAAGAGAAGAAGATCCCTGTCAATATCGTGGATAATACCGAACTGTGTACATTTATCTTTCCGGCGATCATAAAGGATGAGGATGTGGTGGTATCGGTATCCAGCGGCGGAAAAAGTCCGTATGTTGCACAACATGTGAAATCACTCATTATAGAAAACATGCCTTCCGATATCGGTAAGATCAATGAGCGTATGGGAGAGTATCGTAAGATTGCGAAGAAAACATATGAAAGAACAGAAGAGAGAAAATCTTTTTTGAAAGAAAAACTGAAAGAACTGTTATCAAGATGATTCAAATATAAACAAAATTTATTATATCATATTGACTCAATGTATTTCACAAACTGAAAAATCAATGTTATAGTCTTTTTCAGATCAGAATTATTCACTTCACAAAGAAATTCACACAAACTGATTAATAAACAGATAAAGGAGAAAGACTATGGGAAAACTATTTACATCAGAATCGGTAACAGAAGGACATCCGGACAAGATCGCAGACCAGATTTCAGATGCGATCCTGGATGAATTGATCCGGCAGGATCCATACTCCAGAGTAGCAGCAGAAACAACAGTAGCAACCGGCATCGCGCTGATCGTTGGTGAGATCACGACAAAGGCATATGTAGATATTGCAAAGATAGCCAGAGATACGATCGAGGAGATCGGATATGTCAACAACGTGGATGGTTATAATGCAAAGTCCATTGCCGTACTTACATCGATCGATGAACAGTCCGCCGATATCGCGCTTGGTGTGGATAAGGCTTTTGAATCCAAGCAGGAAGGCGAGACGAAGGATTACGGAACCGGCGCCGGTGATCAGGGCATCATCTTCGGATATGCAACGAATGAAACGCCGGAATACCTTCCGCCTGCAATCTCGTTTGCTCATCGTTTGACAAGACAGTTGACCAAAGTAAGAAAAGATGGGACGCTTTCTTATCTGCGGCCGGACGGAAAGAGCCAGGTGACCGTAGAATTTGGCGATGACGGACATACGGTCAAGCGTATCCATACGATCGTTATTTCTACGCAGCATGCCGCGGATGTGACACTGGAGCAGATTCGTAAGGATGTGATCGAATATGTGATCAAACCGGTGATCCCGGCAGAACTGCTGGACAAAGATACGATCTACTACGTGAATCCTACCGGACGATTCGTGATCGGTGGACCGCAGGGTGATTCGGGTCTGACAGGCCGTAAGATCATTGTGGATACCTATGGTGGAACCGGTAGACACGGAGGCGGAGCGTTTTCAGGAAAGGATCCTACAAAGGTAGATCGATCCGCAGCTTATGCAGCCAGATGGGTTGCAAAGAATCTGGTTGCAGCCGGCGTGGCAGATAAGATCGAAGTGGAACTCGCATATGCTATTGGTGTAGCAAAACCGGTCTCTATAGCTGTAGAAACCTTCGGAACCGGAAAGATCGCAGAGGAAAAGATTGTTGATATCATCAATAAGGTATTTGATCTGCGGCCGGCAGCCATCATCGATGCCCTGGATCTGAGACGACCGATCTATAAACAGACTGCAGCTTACGGACATTTCGGAAGAACGGATATCGATCTGACTTGGGAACATCTGGATAAGGTGGATGCGATCAAGAGTTATCTGTGATAAAAACGGAGGTTGATATGGCGCAGGAAAAGGGCGTGTCCGAAGAAGAACTGCGGACGATAAAAAAGTATATTGACGAGATCCGATATGGTTCCATCAGCATAGTGATACTGGATGGAAAGGTCATACAGATCGATAAGAATGAAAAAATAAGAATTAAATAACTGACCAGATAAACTGGAGGTTTGAGATCGAGGTTCCATTAGCCGAGATTTTGAACCTCCTTTTTATAAAGATTTTACAGAAAGGAGAATAACGGAGGGGACCAGGAGATGGGAAAAAAAATAGGCAAACATATAGCAATCTATGGGAAAGGAGGGATAGGAAAGTCTACAACGACATCTAATATCAGTGCGGCACTGGCAGAAGCCGGATATAAGGTGGTCCAGATTGGTTGTGATCCAAAGAGTGATTCGACCAATACCTTGCGTGGGAATAATTACCTTCCGACAGTATTGGACAGTTTGCGGGAAGGAAATAAGATCCATCTGGACGATATTTCCGTAAAGGGATTTGGTGGTGTACTTTGTATCGAATCCGGTGGACCGGTGCCCGGTGTGGGATGTGCCGGCAGAGGGATCAATGCGGCTGTGAATGTCCTGCAGGAACTCAGACTGTTTGAAGAATTTAAGCCGGATTATGTGCTTTATGACGTTCTGGGAGATGTGGTATGCGGAGGTTTTGCAGTACCGATCCGGGATGGGATCACTGACAGAGCATATGTGGTGAGTTCATCAGACTTTATGGCACTTTATGCTGCCAATAACCTGTTTAAAGCTATAAATAAATATGCTCCTACAGGAGGAGCAAAGCTCGGTGGGGTAATAGCAAACTCCATGAGAGAGGGATATTCAAGATCCATAGTTGATGATTTCACGGCAAAAACGGGAACTACCGTAGCGGGATACGTTAACAGGTCAATAGTGGTACAGCAGAGTGAATTGTACGGAAAGACCGTAATAGAGGCAAATCCTTCATCGGAACAGGCTGATATATACCGTGATCTTGCAAGGTATATAGCGGAAAACGAGGACCTTGTTGTTCCGAATCCGCTGGGAGCAAGCGAGCTCCGTGACTGGGCAAGAGAATGGGGTGACAGGATATATGATCTGGAGAGCGGTGTTATAGCCGGTCCCGAGGGCATCTGACAGAAAGGGATCGAATGATATGAGTTTCATAGATGAAAGAAAGGCTCTGACCAGAGAGAAGCGCTTAAGTACTCTCAGTAATTATGACGGATCGTTAAAAAGCCTGGAAGATGAGATCGGGGGAGCTGATATAAAACAGAAGATAAGAACCCTCACCCAAAGCGCTTATGATGAGATCCTGTATGCTCTGCAGACGCTCAGTACAATGGAAGATACTGCGATAATAGTTCATGGCGTGATAGGATGTGCAGCTTCGGTACTTTTTCATAACCGTAACAGACGGGTTCACTGGTATTCGACTAATCTGAACGAACGTGACACCATACTGGGCGGTGATGAGAAGCTGAGGAATACAGTTATACGTGCATACGAGGAGACGAACGCAAAACTGATCTTTATAGTCGGAACACCGGTAGTTGCGATCAATAATGATGATGTAAATTCAGTGATCCTGGAACTGGAGGATGAAATAGATGCAAAGATAATATCGGTCACAACAGACGGGTTCAAGACAAAAACTCCCGTGACCGGATATGATATCGTTCTGCACGGACTTCTCCGTCATGTTGTGGACAGAAGAGCCATAAATATGCAGGAGAAAAAAGATTTTGTCAATGTAGTAAGCCTGTCGGAAAACAGGGAGAATATTGCAGCTATAGTTGCCATCCTTCGGGATCTGGGTATCGAATATCAGTTATTGCCGCAGTATGCGGATGTGAGAGCTATTGAACGTGCGGGAGAAGCCAGGGCAACGATAACACTTGATCCCGACGAAGGCGGATATTTTGCGGAGGAACTGGAAGAGGTATTTGGCGTAAAGTATATAAAGACCAGCGTACCGGTCGGACTGCGCGGAACAAGGCATCTGATACTGACGCTTGCAGGAGAGCTCGGAATAGAGGAGAGAGCGAAGCAGTATATAGAAAAGCAGGAGGAGAAGGCACAGAGCATACTGCACAGAAAACCGCTGAATGGCAAGAGTGTTTTTCTGGATATCAATCTGGCAAGCGCCATACACTTTACGGATCTTATAGAGAAACTGGGAGGTGAAGTAAGCGGGCTGACCATTCCTTATGTGGACCTGAAAAACCGTGAGAATTTTAAGAAGCTGAGCTCCATAAACAATGCTGTCCCTGTGGTGATCGCAAACGGACAGATATTTGAAAAGGCAAATATACTCAGCAAGAAACGACCGGATTATTACATAGGATCCGGAAGTCAGGTCGGATTTGCCGCAGGAGAGGAAAGCACAGCTGTATCACTGAAAAATGCAGGATATCTCGGATACAGCGGACTGTACAGTTTTGCTGATCTGATAGTACGTGCCGGAACGGTGAAAAACAGCCATATACAGAAAAGCGCAGCTTCCGTATACAAAGAAAGCTGGATGAAAAAGAGCAGCAACTGGTATGTAAAACAGGAGGTAAAGTGAAATGCTTACAAGCGTCAAAAGCCCAAGGAACGGCTGCGGTCTGCACGGAGCGCTTCAGACTGTAACCGAGATAAAAGGCATAGTCCCCATAGTACATGCCAACGCCGGCTGCGCCATTCAGAATTATCTGGCTGATAAGTCAAGCGGACAGGTGGGATCTGCAGTAAGCGGAGAAGAGATCTTTTCAACAGATGCCCTGGAGCGACATGTGATATTCGGAGGAGCCTCCAGACTGAGAGAACAGATCAAGAATACGATAAAAGTTGCTGAGGCTGATCTGTATATCGTGCTCAACAGCTGTGAGTCTGCCATGGTCGGCGATGATGTTGAAGCCATGACAAGGGAGTCAAGAGAACAGGGAGAGCAGGTCATCGAGTGCCTGACTGCCGGTTTTCACGGAGACAGTCATTACGGATATGAAGCTGTTGTATCGGATATCCTTAAAAAGATAAAGCTTGTCAAAGAGGTGGAAAAGGAGAAGAACGACAGGCTCGTCAACATATTCGGAGTGCTTCCGCATAAGGATATTTACTTTAAGGGAGATCTGGAAGAGATAAAAAGGATACTGGAAGGGATAGGCATAAAGGTAAACACTTTTTTCGGAGCAGACGGCAGTGTAGAGGATTTTTCCAAAGCATCGGGTGCGGCATTGAACATAGTGTTTTCCAAATGGGGAAGGGAACCTGCCCGCTTTCTTTCGGAAGAGTATTCGATACCAACGACAGAGTGGAACAGCATTCCCACCGGTCCTGAAGAAGTGTCGGAGTTTTTGTATGAGATATCCGGAAAGCTCGGGATAGATGAAGAGACAGCCCGACGTTCTGCCCAGAAAGAGAAGGATGAGTTTGCCTACTATCTTAAGGGGATAAGAGACAGCTTTTACGAAGAGTTTGCGGGAAGATCCGTAGCTGTAGTCGGTGATGAAAGCACGGTAGTTAAAGTGGCCGGCTATCTTAAGAATTACCTGGATGCAGATATCAGGATAGCCGTAGTTACTGATTATTTCGGAAAGGCGGAACTGTCTGCGGAAGAAAAGGCAGAGACTGTGGCCGGACTGGCCAGAGAGGTATATTTCACCCAGGACAGTAAAGAGATACAGGACATACTGATACACAGCAGTGTGGATCTGGTGCTGGGAAGTTCTCTGGATCGACAGGCTGTTGAAGAGAAAGGAACGGTAGGTCTTGATATCTCCTATCCGGTATATGGAAAAGCGATCATGAACAGGACTTATTCTGGGATGCACGGCGCGCTGACATTGACCGAAGACTACCTGACAGCGATCAGGGAAGCAGACAGTTTAAAGGAAAAGAGATTGCTGGAATATATCAGACAGGATAGTGCGAAGGAGGGAGAATAGAAATGCTTACGAGATCCGTGGGAGGAATAGCACGCTGTTGCCGTTTGGAGTATACAGTTAACAGTTTAACAGACAGATAAAAGATCAGAGGAGATAAAAATGAAAAAAAAGATAACAGGTTTAATCATGGCATTGTTAATAACAGGCGGTCTGACGGCATGCGGAACAGCTGCAGGTGAAGTGAAGGCTGAAGCTGCAGCGACGGATACCGGAACGGAGGCAGAGACTGAGACTGCTGCTTCGGAAACAGCAGCAACGGATACTGATGAAGGCAATGAAAGGATCTCATTTAACTATATCATCAACAATATCGGTTCTGTTCATACGATCGATATCGCGCTGGAAGAAGGTTTCTTCGATGAGGCAGGAATAGATGTCAATACGGTAGGAATAGCGGATGGCGGTGTCGCCTGCATAGAGGCGATAGTTACAGGCAATGCGGATTTTGCCATCGGAGGTATACCTGCATATATAAATGCGATACTCGGTCAGGCGCCGATCAAGGTATTCTATGGCGGCCCCGCGATAGCACATGAAAAAGATCCGGGATATCAGATGCTCGTAAGAAAAGACAGCGGGATCAACGGACCTGAGGATCTGAAGGGAAAGACGATCGCTGTGGCAGCGCTGGGAGCATGGTATGAGTATTTCACAAGATTATATCTTGAAAAAGGCGGGCTTACTGTTGATGACGTGAATCTTACAGTGGTTCCCGGAGGACAGCATCTCGAGGTACTGCTGAGCGGACAGGCAGATGCTACTGTCGACTGGACACCTATCGCAGATGCAGCTCTTGAGAACGATGAGATCAAGGCAGTCACAAATCTTTATGAAGTAATGGGCGAAGACAAGGTTAATAACGGCTGGGGAACGATCACAAATACAAAGATACTTGAGAGCAGGCCGGAAGATGTAAAGAGACTTACGGCAGTGCTTGTAAAGACGGACGAGTGGATCGAAGCAAATCCTGAAGCAGCTATCGCAGATGCGAAGAAGATATTTGAAGATCGTGGTCAGTCCGAGATCTATTCAGAATACTGGAAACCCTTCCACCTTGCAAACCATGGATTATGGAGTGATGAAACAGTGCAGTTCTTCATTGACTACATGGGAAGTATAGGACAGATCGACCCGGAGCAGATAAAGCCTTCTGATATTTATACCAACGAGTTTAACCCGTACTATGAAAAATAAAAAAAGAGGAGAGATACAGAGATGTCAGGAACAAAGGAACAATTAGAGGAGATCAGGATAAAGAATGAAATGCAGGTTGAAGGCATAGATTTCGATCCGGCTGTCTTTGGCAATCTGGAGTTGGGAAGCGAATATGAAGAAGCTGTATATACGCTCTATACCATGGACAGGAAATCACATCCGGGAATAGACGTGCCGGAGTGCTTTTTCACAAAGAGCGGTTACAGGATCCACACCAGATGGATACCTGACAGCAAATATCACCTGGAATATACGGATGGGAAATTCAACATATACAGCCGTCAGGAGAACAAAACGGTACTGGAGGATATACGTTTTGAAAAAAGGCCCAGATACTTCGGACTGAAAACTTCGGACGGAACTGATATGCGTTCTGTAGCTGAAGACAGAGGATACGGAAAACTGTTCACCACTTACAGCAATGAATGCTCACTGCGTGATCAGGGACTGATGTGCAAATTCTGTAATATAAACAGTACCAAGGCATGCTATGGGGAACCCCAGAACCTGACATGGAAAACTCCGAAGCAGATCGCTGAAACCGTAGAGGAGGCATACAGCGAGGGATATCGTTCATGGAAGATTTGCGGAGGTTTTATTCCCGAAAGAAGAGAACTGGAATACTATCTGGATGTTGCCGAAGCGATCATTGACAGGGTGGGCCCTGATGATTTCCATGGTATAGCACAGATCGGAGCGCCTAATGATCTGAATGTCATCGGAAAATATAAGGAAGCGGGTTACAGCGCTATCGGAACAAACCTGGAAGTCTGGAATCCTCATCTGTTCCAGTATGTATGCCCCGGCAAAGCGCAGTTATTCGGAGGACAGAAGAACTGGATCGATACGCTGAAAGAGGAAGCAGCCGTATTCGGCAGGTACAGGGCGTTAACAACTTTTGTATCCGGTATAGAGGACAGGTCAAGTCTGCTGGATGGGATAGAAAAAGTGATCGAAATGGGAGTGATCCCCCTTCCGGCACAATGGAACAGCAATGTCGGTTCTGAGTTCGAGGGCCAGAGGACACCGGAACCCGGATGGCACTGGGACATAATCGATAAGACCACTGACATCTGGATCAAAAACGGAGTCACATGGGAAGATATATATGAAACCAACGCACAGGTAGACAGGGCGATCCATGATCTGTATCGCTGGAAACTGGGAATAGAGATCGATGGCGTAGGAAGGGTTGTTAATGAATAGCGGAGTTGCAGTAAAAGATACAGATGTAAAGATCTCTATCCGCGATGTTAAGAAAGTATTCTATATCAAGGATAAAAAGGGAAAAGTCGTTGATGAATTTACAGCGCTGGACGGGATAGATCTTGATATTAAAAGAGGTGAATTCATTACGATAGTCGGACCGAGCGGCTGCGGCAAGTCTACATTGCTGGACATCCTGGCTGGTCTGTCCCGGCCCATGTCCGGTCAGGTACTGATAGATCAGAAAGCTCTGACCGGGCCCGGTCAGAACAGCGGGATCGTTATGCAGGGATACGGCCTGTTTCCGTGGCGTACTGTTAAGAAAAATATAGAATACGGACTGGAGATAAAAGGCATTCCAAAAGAGAAACGCGGTGAGATCAGCGACAGGTTCATAAGCATGGTCGGGCTGGAGAAATTTAAAAACCGCTTTCCCTTTGAACTGTCCGGAGGAATGAAGCAAAGAGTTGCGATCGCCAGAGTACTTGCTTATGATCCCGACATTCTGCTCATGGATGAACCGTTTGGCGCCCTGGATGAACAGACCAGGGAAATACTGCAGGATGAACTGGTTACGATCTGGCAGCAGACAAAGAAGACCATCGTATTCATAACGCACAGCATCGAAGAGGCTGTGTATCTGGGAGACCGGGTCGTAGTGATGGGCAGTAATCCCGGACATGTAAGGGATATATTTGATATCGATCTGCCGAGACCAAGGAATAAAGTGAGACTTACCGAAGAGTTCATCAGAGTAAGTTCAAAAGTCTCGCTGTCATTGCATGGAGGAAAAAGTATATGAGGATAGCAGTCAGACTGGAAAATATAGTGAAGAGTTTTCTTATAGCATTTATCGTTCTTATCATGTGGCAGGTTTTTCCGACAGTTGGACTGGTGGAGCAGTCTATCCTGCCGCCGATAACCAAAGTGTTTAAGGAGTTTGGTGTTGTACTGGGTAACGGAAGTCTTTACACACATATACTTGTGAGTGTTAAGCGCTCTGTTATGGGACTGGGTTTTGCAATGGTGATAGGACTTCCGCTTGGAATAGTCGTCGGATATTTTTCCAAATTTGCCGAGTATATGTTACCGGTCATTAATTTCTGCAGACAGATACCTGCACTTGCGCTCTTCCCGGTATTTCTCCTTTTCTTTGGGATAGGTGAAGTATCAAAGGTTTCGATAGTACTCTGGGTATCGATCTGGCCTTTGCTCGTAAATACGATCAGCGGTGTAAGTCAGGTAGATCCCATGCTCTGCAAGGTAGCAAAGTCAATGGGTGAGAAAGATATGAGGATACTGTTCAATGTAGTACTGCCGGCCAGCATCCCTTCGATAATGACCGGCCTGCGGCTCAGCGCTGCATCCTCGATAGTTGCCCTCGTTTCGGCTGAGATGGTCGGTGCTAAATCGGGCCTGGGCTTTTTGATAGTAAACTCACAATACAATTTCCAGATCCCCAGAATGTATGTTGCCATACTTACGATAGCAGTAATAGGGAT
>JAFWRC010000302.1 GCA_017508825.1 Lachnospiraceae bacterium | reverse complement strand
TCGGCAATAAGTTTTTTGTTCAGGGTTTCCATGTCTTCCTTGGTCTTCTGAACTTCTGGCATATTTGCTTTTCTTGCATTATTTAATGCCGATTCCTTGGAAGCATTGGATTCAGACATGACGTTCGAGCCGGACATCCTGATCCGGCTGGTCGAGAGCATCGAAGGGCGTGATTTTGTCACGGGCTTGTGCTTTTCGAGACACGCGCCGCGGTACCGGCCGTGCATATACAAACGGCTCGGGTACGAGATCGATCAGAACGAAATGCGGCTGATCGACGAGACTTATTACGAATATCCGGAAGGAGAGATCTTCGAAGTAGAAGGCAGCGGCATGGCATGCGCGCTAATCCGGACGAAGGTTCTCGAAACAGTACTGAAGCAGAAGGGACTTCCGTTCTCACCGATCATTGGATTCGGCGAAGATCTGTCTTTCTGTATTAAGGCACGGCAATGCGGATTCAGGTTGTACTGCAATTCGGATATCCGGATCGGGCATGTCGGAACTGTTATCATCGACGAGGAAGTGTTCAAGGGGAATTACTATGGCAATTTTAAACAATATCAAAGCAGCGCTGAGGATCAGCCATGACGCCCTGAATAATGATATCCAGGAAAACATCGACGCAGCAATCGCGGAGATGATCCGGCTGGGAATTCAGGAAGAAAAGGCGAGGAATGAAAGTGATCCGGCGGTCCTGCGGGCAATCAAGACTTATTGTCAGGCCATGTTCACGGACAACACTTCCGACATGGAGAAGTATTTTGCATCCTGGCAGTATCAGCTTGACTGTCTTCGGAAGACCGGAGCATATTCGGAAAAGCAGGAGGGATCCTGATGTATAACGATGTTGTTACACTGGTGCTGCAGACAAGATATGTAAACGAATACGGAGACTGGCAGACGCAGGAAACGCAGCGGGATGTGTTCGTGCGCACTGCGTCAATCGGACAGACTGAATTTTATCAGGCAGCTGCTACAGGGCTCAAGCCGGAACTGAAATTCGTCATGGCGGACTATCTGGACTACCGCGGCGAAGAGAAAGTGATATACCGGGGCGTAGATTACAGGGTATTGCGTACATACAGGAGCGGTCAGGAGTTTGAACTGGTCTGCACAAGGGGAGTTGATTCCCGGACGGATGGTTATTACATCACGCCTCCGACACCGCATCCGGATCCGGAGGAGGACGAAAATGCCAACACCGAAATCACAGACGAAATACCAGAAGGATGACGGAGGGACGTACAGAGTCGTGTACGAGTCGAACCTCGACGCTTGCGAGTATTTTATCCATGAGCTCACGCGCGCGGCGCTTCGTGACGTCGGGAAATTCCTGACGAAGCTGTTCAGGAATGAGTACTACTCACATTTTGAGCGGCACACGGGGAACGCGGGAAAAGCGACAAAGTACAAAGTGTTCTCAGGAGCGAAGACAACGTCGCCGCGGGTACAGATCGGCCTGAAAACGGGCAGGGTAGAAGGATTCTACGCGTATTTTCAGGAATTCGGAACGCACAGCGGAAATGTGCCGAGGCTCGGGATTCTGACGCATGCAGCGCAGGACAATGTGGCGGAGATTATAAAGATCGAGTCCACATATCTGAGCGGGCTGTCAGACGAAGCAGCGGCGCTGGAGGCGATGGTCAGCGAAGAAGATTACGAGGGAGATGCAGATGGCGATGATTAACGATCTGCGCCTGGTCATTCAGAACAGGCTGAACAGCATAAAAACCGAATACGGCCTGACGGAAGTGAGCTACAGGGTAGCGATGAATGATCAGATATTCCCGCATATCGTATACGACTTCACAACGATCACGCCGACAGACATGGGACGGGAAGACTTCCTGCTGGACGTGCATATCTGGACGAAAGACCAGTATGCTGCATTCAATATCCTGGACGCATGCAGGGACCTTCTGATGTTCTGGAACGCGCCGAATGAGAGCATCCTGCCGACGTTTTTCGAAATGTCCGCCGGATCCGTTGATGATCCTGACAAGAGCATAGTTCATCTTGTGCTCAGACTTCAGGTGCAGGTTTACGAGGCCGGAGAGACTGATTCCGCGATCCTCGGGAAGGAGTAAAAAATGGCTTTAACGATTAAACCTTAGATCTCGCGAAAAGTAGAACTACATAGCTTTCCGCCGATCTATATGTAGCGTGTTCCTTTGTTTTTCTAACAATCCATTGCACTTTGAGCCCTCTTGTGATATACTATATGTAGTTCTATATAGCACTATGTTGTGCGGTTTGGAGGACTACAATGGCGTTTATCAAGGCTCAGAAAGTGACTTATGACAGCTCAGGCCGTATTACCGGCGGCTCAGCTTCAATTGTGGATACGATCTACGGAGATTTCGGTACTTACCATGCCAAACACACTGTCCGTGAGAAACTCGGAAAGGTCCTGTTCCTCGATTCGGATAAAAAATCAGGCGTTTTCCTTTCCCCTACTCGCGGGATAGTCGAATACAGCGCCGTAACGGACTCTTTCAGCGAGGTAGACCGTGATGATCCCCGGCTTTCAGGGCAGGAGCTGTTCCCTGAGACTGAGATCCATACGGTTTTCGGGGACGCTTACCTCCTGCTGAGGTTTTTGGAAAAATCAGGCCTGTTATCCGTTTTTCGGAGTGTTTTTACAAAAAACGAAGACTATGAGCGCCTGCTGGCCCATGTACTTCATGGGATCCTGAAGGACGGATCACGCATCTCCTGCGATAACTTTATCGCGAAAAGCTTCGCCTCCTATGTGCTCCAGGATGTGCCCCTTCCATCACTCCGGTCGGATACGCGGTTCTTTTCCCTGCTGGGAGAAGACACTGTACGGATGAGTTTCTTCAAAAGCTTTGTCTCCTTTATGCAGGAACAAAACCCGGAGTTCGGGAAGGGATGCTATGTGGATTCCACGGCGCTCCCCAATGATATCGAAGACAATCCGTTCAATGCCTTATGCTGCCACGGAGTCTCCTCTTCAGAAGTCATGACCCGGCTGATCCTCGTCCTTGATGAACAGTCCGGCCTCCCTGTCTGGTATGATATCATTCCCGGAAACGTTATGGATATCAATACCATCATGACGGTGATCAATGATGTAGCGGACAGCCTGAACGTAGAAATCGATTCCCTGGTCCTCGATGCCGGATATGTGTCAAAGGAGCTTCTGCAGGTGTTCCATATCGGGACGGAAAAGACCGTCATCGGCCGGATGCCTGCCAGGAGAGGGTATCCGTACAAAGACCTTTACTGGAAACTCAAGCCGCAGATCGGTAAAGGAAAGTATGAATTCATCCAGAGACGCCACGCCTACTTCGGGAAGAAGGTTGAAATTGAGATCTTCGGACAGAAGGAATACGCATACGTCTATGTCGATCACAACAACGCGCTGAAACGGTACAGTGAATACCTGCTGGATCATGAGGATGAATACCTGTCGATGAAGGACAAGGATAAGGACTGGTATACGGTAAGGTACGGATACTTTGTCCTTGTATCGAATATCGATACAAGCCCGGCGGAGCTTCTGAATGAATACTTCTCCCGGACAAGTATTGAAATGGTGTTCAAAACCCAGAAGGAGTATCTTGACCTGCTGCCACTATCCAAGTGGACGGATCTGACCGTCCGGGGAAAGATCCTGAGCGATGTCATCAACACAATCGTACTGCTTAGCTTCAGGAAGCAGATCAAAGAAGGCGGTTATTCCACTTCGGAGATCTTCGGGGCGGCACAGTCCCTGATGTGTTTCCGGGACAGGAACAGAATGGTTACCGTTGAAACGCCAGCCAAAAAGGTCAAGCAGTACTATAAGCTGAGCGGAATCGAGGTTCCGGCTCATGTAGACACGAAGAAATACATTAACAGTGCGTTGAGCATTAAAATGTAGTTCTACTTTTGCAAGTATCTAAGG
>JAFWRC010000301.1 GCA_017508825.1 Lachnospiraceae bacterium | reverse complement strand
TCGATCCTGCCGGCCAGCAGCGCAGCATTGCAGTCTTGATAACTGTTGAAATAGAAATACTCACTGTCCGGAAAATAAGTGGTTGCGACATCCTCCATCAACGTCCCGGTAAGCACACCGATCCGTTTCCCATTGTAGTCTTCCCAGCCGACCTCCGTTCCGGTATTCTCCGTTGTAGCATCCGGTCCTGCCGCATATACGCTCCCGGTACATATGATCATCAGTGCCAGGAAAACCACCAATGCAAGTTTCTTCATTTCTCATTCTCCCCCTGTCGATTTATGGCAGATACGGCACCAGCACCGTATGAATGCTTTCCAGCCATGTCTTTCCGTTTGCGCGTCTGGTATCCAGCGTATTGATCACCACACCACGGACACGCAGTTTCTGCGTACCGGAAGCATCCATCATGGAACTCACGGAACTGATCACATAATAGTTTCCATTCTCCTGTCCCAGATACATCATCGCGTGACCGGAAAAGTATAACAGTGTTCCCGGCGGACACACATCCAGCACCGCCTCCTTCATTTCCGGAGTATAAGCCGATACATCCACGCCTGTCACCGGCATTTTGCTCTGCCATGTGGTATTGCGCGGCAGCTCCAGCCCGAAACATTTATAGATATTCTGCACATATAATGAACAGTCCATAGACGAAAGCATACCGCCCCAGCCATAGGTATCACCCAGCATACTGTATGCTACCTTCAGGATATTGTTCTCTGTCAGCGGCAGGTATCCTTCGCTGACACCATGATGCATTGAGATGAGTCCGAGCGCCTTGCTGTAGCGTCCGTCTGCTGTTCTTACCGGTATCCATACCGGATAGTTGTAATATGCGCTGCGGTTTTCGATCCGTGTACCGTAGTCTGACCGGTCTGCTTTGCGCAATACCGTTCCCATAGTCAGCGCCAGTCCGGAAAGCTGCGGGCTGGTCTGGGATTGTTCCAGACAGAACCGTCCCTCCGTAACCACGATTGCATTTTCCGAAGGGATCTTCCAGGCATCCAGCCATTCCGCCTTATCCGCACATACCGCAATATCGGAAGTCAATGCCCAGCCGCTGCAGGAGCTTGTATCCACAAGATAATACAGTCCGTCTGCCGATACGGAGCGGATCACAACCGGTTCATTCACGCGGATATTGGAATTCTGCAGATAATCAAAATCGTTATCTCCCGGATCGTCCGTGATCAGGTACTCGGTTGGCAGCACACGCAGATCAGTAAATGTCGTACAGATACCATAATGGATATACTGTTGTTCCGAAGCATTCGGATTGATCACATTACCAGCCATTGCTGCCGCTTCCTCCGCGCTCAGCCTTTCACCGTACATATTGAAATAGCCTTTATTGATAAAGCCTGTCAGATCTTCAACAGCCTGCTGATATAACACCTGATTCAGCGCCAGCCCATCCGTATACGGCTTCTCGTTCTCCAGATCATTCATACAGCATTCTTTTGTCGACGCTATTCGCGCATTGATCGCCTGTATCGCTGCCGCATCCAGAAGCACCTGATCTGCCTCTTCCCGCCCTGCCGTAAAATAGCCTTCTTCCGTCATCTCCGGGCTTACCTCCGGCAGTTCTTCCGGAGCGGCCAGCACATTCACCACACTCAATTGTGCTACGGTTACCGCTGTGATCATCGCTGGTATCAGTTTTTTTCTCATGGCACTGCCTCCTTTTTTCATTCATCCTCTGTTGATCCGGATCCCTCAAAAGCGCATTATTTCCAATCAAATGTTATAAGCCCGTAGACATATAAACACAAGATCAGTATCGGAACAAGATATTGAAATACGGGCTTCATCCATCTTTGTATCTTCAGACCTTTTCCGCTGTTTGCTTCCGCCACAAAAGCATCCCATCCCCATCCGGCTTTATAACAGCAGAAAATGCTGAAAACAAACGCCCCGAGCGGAAGAAGATTGGTACTGACTATAAAATCCCAGAAATCCAGCCATGCACTTCCCTGCGCAAAAGGCTGAAAATGCAATACACTATATCCCAAAGCCGTAGTCGAAGAGAGCAATGCTATTACCAGGCCACAGACAATACATCCCTTCGGCCGCTTCCAGCCGGTTACTTCACGCACACTCGCAAGTATTCCTTCAAAAACACCCAGCTCGGTTGAAAATGCGGCAAATACCATAAACAGGAAGAATAAACTGCCCCATATTCTTCCTCCCTTCATGTTGTTGAAGACATTTGCCATAGTATCAAAGAGTAAAGACGGCCCCGCATTTACCTCTATGTCAAATGTGAAGCATGCCGGAAAGATTATGAAGCCTGCTATGATCGCAACAAAAGTATCCAGAAGAATAACATTTAACGATTCTCCCAAAAGACTTCTTTCTTTACCGATATAACTTCCGAAGATCGCCATCGCGCCAATGCCTATGCTAAGTGAGAAAAAAGCCTGATTCATGGCGGAAACGATTACATTGCCGTTAATCTTTGAAAAATCCGGAATAAGATAGAAACGCAATCCTTCCCCGGCCCCCGGAAGAAAGAAACTATGCCCTGCCAGAACCAGCATAAGGATCAAAAGGATGACCATCAGATATTTCGTAACCCTTTCCAATCCTTTCTGAAGCTGAAAGCACAATACTCCATATCCGATAATAACAGCTATCACCATGTATACGACATTAACCACCGGATCCGATATCATTTTTCCGAAGCCAAGCTCAGATGATCTTCCCGTAACAAATTGTATAAAATAATAGATCATCCATCCGGTAACAACCGTATAAAAAGACATCAGCGCAACATTTCCCGCCAAAGCAAAATAACCATGGATACTCCATTTACTTCCCGGTTTTTGCAGTTTTTTATACATTCCGACTGCACTTGCCTGAGATGCTCTTCCTATCGCAAATTCCATGGTCATTGTCGGAAGCCCTAACAGGATCAGAAAAATGATATATATAAGAACGAAACTTCCACCGCCGTTTTCACCTGTCATCCATGGAAATTTCCAGACATTCCCACAGCCGATCGCGCATCCCGCACTCAGCATAATGAATCCGAGCCTGCTTCCCAGGTGTTCTCTTTTTTCATTCATCCTTTTGACCTCCCACGGCAATGATCGTCAGGTTCACATCATGAAACGCCTCATAAACAATTGATCATTGCCACTTTTCAAATTCGCGCAGCGCAACATATCCGGCATTTCCGTAAAGTGTATCCTCCTGCTTGCAGGTGATCCCGTTTTCCTTCAACACCTCACAGAATGCATCCGCATACGCCACGGTATCTCCGCCCTGATTGATACAGATACAGAAATCTTTCGGCAATGCCATCATCTCCAATACGGTCTGACACCCTTCTGCAGGGTAAAGACTGTAAACTGCATCCAATAGTTTCGAATGATCGCTTTCCTGCATCCGGTACGCATAAGAAGCATTAAATGTAAACACCGGTCCGCCGGCGAAACCTTTCAACAGATCCGCGGTCTGTTTATACGGCAATGCGGGGATCTGCTCCATCATTCCCACCATCGTCCGGACTGCCATCACCACCGCGCTCTTTTCCGTCATACGGTCGATCACTTTCTGTATTTTCTTCGCAAGCGTCGATATATCTGCCGTCACGGTCTCCGGTTCCAGATCGACCATGATGGGCGGCATTGCACAGTTCCGGAACGTATGCGGTATTTCCAGCGCCTCCCTGAAATCTGCCGGAACTGCCACTTTCATCTTCCGGTCCGGCACTCCGTTCACCTTGAGAACCGCCTTTGCATAAAGCGCCGCCAGCGCCGCTGCCGGCCGGATTCCCGCCGCTTTCGAAAACCGCATATACTCTTCCGCATCTGCCCGGATGCAGAAATGACACGGCTTTTCGTCATCCTTTTCAAAACCTTTCAGGATCACGAACGGCGCCTTATCCATAAACGCGCCCTTTGCCGTCATTTCCGGCAGCTTCATCTTCTCCGCAACTTTCGCCGCCGCTTCAAACGGTTCCGCGTTATCATCCTCGTATTGCCCGATCACCGGCGTATAGTTCTTGCCTTCCAGATACGCCGCATACGCACGAAGCATCTCTTCCGTAAACATCGAAATTCCCTTGCCGTCGGTCAGTCCATGGAAAGCTGCTACGGTAACCCTGTTTTCTTTGCAGAAGACTGCAAGCAGGTGGCCCTCCATCTCCGGTCCGCCGATCTGCGGAAGTTCTTCCCAGTCTGCTTCATATACTTTGATGATCTCCACCAGTTTCTTGTGATAATAAAAGGAACCGTCTTTCTCATAGATTCCGTATGCCGCCCATGGATTTGCGGTAAGCGCCTGATCTGCCGCTTTCTGTAACAGTTCTTTATTCACGTTTTCTTTGAAGATGAGCCGCATGGCAATGGCGTGAAATCCGGAATCCATATACATAAACGATTTTCCGGAAAGAATGGCGCTTCCCACTTCTCTTCCGCCGCCGTTTTTGTCCAGTCCGACCGTAAATTTATATTCTTTCTCAAATTTCCCCTTATTGAAGGATCGTACCACATCCCAGCCATTACACTGACCGGAACACATAAATGCGTCACATTTGGACAGGATATACAAAGCGTAGAAATAATTCACTGTGGTATCTTCCAGCTTATCATAGTATGCCTTTCCGGAATCCAGCTTCTGTTCGATCTCATAGATCAGTGTCGTATTCTTTTCCTGCATCTCCGAAACCGAATGTCTCTCCTGGGCGATCGCAATGATCTGCCCCGGAAATTCACTGCGCATGGTATCATAGATATCCTTATCCTCTGTCGCCAGGAAGATCTTTTCATATCCGCCTTCCGCCATCCACTTTCGGATCATCGGTATCATATGCGCCGGTTTTGCGTGAACACGGTCATCGCCGAGATTATTGGTCACATAATCGGTTCCTCTTGCCAGCACGCCCAGAGTCTTTCTTCCGCCCATAACAGTCTCCGCATACTCATTCATCTGCGATGCAAATTCATCATCCAGGATGCTTTCATCAAAATTAGCCGGAAAACGGCAGCAAAGCCAGGTGGTAGTCAATACGGCCAGATCCAGAACGGTAATGGTATTTTCCTCCGCCGCATCCTCCGGTTTGGGTGCGATATGAAAATATTTGCACAGGATGGATTCCGGATAGCGCGTGGATTCCGGACGCAGAAACGCTGTCAGATTTCTCGTGGCGCCTACATTTCCGACCATGGATACTACGGATAAGATACCTCCGATGCCGGTGATCTGTGACAGAACTACCTCAATATATTTGAACGGTCCCTTCTTTCCGAGAGTAAAATGCTGCCAGAAAAACAGATTCTGAAACGCGGCAACGCTGCCGAGAAGCGAAAAATCACGTTTGGTATACCCCATATCAAAAGCGCTCGGCGTGATGCGCAACGCTTTTGCATCATGTTCCTCCGTAAGGCTCTCCGTATAATGAAGGGCTGTGTCTGCATCCAAAAACCATTCCATACGCCGATCCGCATAATACACCGGAATATCCGTATATTTGAGTGCCACCCGCGCTACACCGATACTGTATTCATCTGCGCATTCGATCTCAATCTTCTGATACTGCCTGAGAAAATCCAGACAGAGATTATCCGGATTCTCTTCATCGTATGTCAAAAACGGTGCATAGAGCGCGCCTCCGTTTGTCATCTTAAGAATAAGGGCCCTTACATGCTCCGGAAACAACAGCATGTTTGCTGTATAAACCAGATCATACGCCGGAACCTCTCCGTTCTCATCGACCACATGAAATCTTACTTCCCCCTGTTTCACACAGGATAACGCTTCGTGAAAGACATTTGCGCCATGCTTTAATGTCAGCAGTTCTTCATTACTCTTCTCCGTGATATTCAGCATATTTTCTCACTCCTCTCCTGCGATTGTTTTCCCCTGTTTTCCAAAACATAACTACAGATTCCCCTTACTCTGCTGCTTTCACCGGCAGGGAACCGGATACTTCCACGGCGCCGAATACCGCCCCGAGCGCTGCCGGGAGATTCGGTGCAA
This sequence comes from Lachnospiraceae bacterium, assembly GCA_017508825.1. Lineage (GTDB taxonomy): Bacteria > Bacillota > Clostridia > Lachnospirales > Lachnospiraceae > NK4A136. Next base: position 845 of record JAFWRC010000301.1, on the reverse strand, counting down.
ATGCACTGCCTGCGCCGCTTGTCGGCGGTATGGTGCGCATCGCGCCGGAACCATACGCCAGAAGGATTGCATCTGCATTTGCATAGGCTGTCACATCATACGGCAGCTGCGAACTGATCACACATACGGTCTGTCCCTTCTGATGGCACTGTTCGATCACCCGGTTTGCGATCACCATCGGATATCCCGCATCTTTGGACGGATCCATCGCCCCGGCACTCTGAACATTACTGATCACCACCACATGGTCTGCGGCTCCTGCAGCGGCCAAGCAATCTGCTTCGGTATCCTTCGAAACCACCATATTCATAAACACGGCATTTTCCGGCACAAAACCATTCTGCTTTAAGTTCTGTTCCGCATAGGCGCCTGCTCCGACATACGCCGAACCGGTAAACAATAACAACACCTTCTCATTTTCCTTCACCTGTACCGGATAAGCCTGATTTTCATTCTTATATACGGTCAGTGCCTCGGCCATGATGTCCCAGGCTGCCTTACGGTGTGCTTCGCTGCCGACCCCCGCTTCCGCTGCAGCCACTTTCTCCGGTGTTGCAGCAAAATCTGTCTGCGAAAGCAGACCGCTCTTCTCTTTCATTCGCAGGATACGGAGAACGGAATCATCAATACGCGCCGGATCGATCCTGCCTTCTCTGACCAGCTGCACCGTGCGCTCGATCATCGCATCCACCTTTGCCAGATCCTCTGCCGAATAAACCGCCTGCGGGAGCAGGATATTTACTCCTGCATTGATCGTCAGGATCAGGGTATCATCCGTCGAAAAGTTTTTGGAGATCGCGTCCATCTCCAGCGCATCTGACATGATCACTCCCTCAAAGCCCATC
>JAFWRC010000300.1 GCA_017508825.1 Lachnospiraceae bacterium | reverse complement strand
TCCGCTCATAGAGTAACCGTTTGCCGATTCCGTCAACTGTGTCAGCGGTTCCGAATCCGTTGATGTCATCAGCACCCTTGCCGTTACATCCACCGTTACCGATTTTGCCACCTGCGCAAGGTCTTCATCTGCTGACACCATCGCATCCAGATCCTTCCCCACCTTCTTCGCTTCCACGCGAAGGGATGAGCACACGATCGGGATCAGTGCCGTCGCTCTGTCCTGTTCTTCTGCTGTCATCGCACGCCACAGCGTTGTCATATCATCAATCGTTGCGTAGTTCATTTTCTTTTGCCCCTCTTCGGTTCCTCCGGCACTTCCAGATCGGAATCGTCATCATCTGCCGGACTGTTGTCCTGCGGCCCTTCAATCTCATCCGTCTGTTGCACCGGTGCAACTTCCGGCCTGCTCTCTGCAGATTCCGGTACCGGTCCGGCGGAAGTAACCTCCCGCCAGCCGTCCCATTTGAGATTCTTATCAGTCTGCACGATCAAGCCATTCACATTCTGATATCTTCTCATGCCTTAGCCTCCACTACTTCTTTCCGGATCATCGCAAATGCATTCGGTACCAGGATACCCCAGCCTACAAAGATCTCGGAACGCACATAGATTTCATTGTATCCCTGCAGGTCGCGTCCGCTGTTGTCCGGGTCGCCGTACTCGATCACTTTCAGCGGGATCTCTCTCGCATATCCCCACTTAAAGTAATCACTGAAGTTGCCAACGAGCACATGATCCGTGGTGGTCTTGGTAGAATCGTCTGTAGTAACTACGGTGACATCCTCTACCTTCGGGCACGCCGGAACATTACTGCTCACCTGCGTCGGAAGTCCGTTGATCTGTCCCGGAGCGCTTCCCCACGCCAGGTCCGGATACATCTTCTGTCCATCACCATAGGTCATTTTTGCCAGTTCGGAACGAAAGTACGGAGAAATTGCTGCGCCGGTCACGTCCTCATCACTTGCCTGTACCAGTCCGATCGCGGTTTCCATCTGTGCGTCTACCGTAGCAGTCGTGGAAGATTTTACGGTTACAATCTGGCTTACTGCCTTATCAAAGCAGTTATTTCCGATCAGATCGGAAGCGGTTCCCGTTCTCGGGTTTACGCCGTGGATTGCCATCAGGTCGATACCTTTAGCTACTTTCCTTGCAAACCCTTCTGCAAACTTCGCCAGAAAATCGATCTGCTCATCCTCTGTCGCCATCAGGAACTCCTGGGACATTCTTGCACCATATTCTACCTTGTACGGCACAATGGTGATCGGCTCAAAGCTTACTCCGCCACGGCTCTTTGCTCCGCTCTCTGCCACCAGATCCACTTCATTGTCCATATTGAAGGTATATTCCTTCATACCATTGAACGGAATCGGTGTCTGCTGGGACAGCTGCGCAAGTGCAGATGCTCCCTTCACTCTGTCGATGAGCGTATTTACCAGCTCCGGCGTGAATCGCCCGCTCATGGAGCTTCTGTTGATAATACTCGGTGTAGGCATAATTTACTCTCCTTTCATCTGCCGCAGCATCTCTTTGTATGCTGCTGTTTTTGAATCTGTTTCCTTCACTTTCGTTTCCGCGCTGGCCATCGGAGCCGGATTATTCGATGCTTCAAAGAGTTTCGCCAGCGCTTCAGCGTCCTTCCTGATCTCATCCTCCGTCTCCCCATTCAGCCGGGAATGCATTTCGTAGGGTAATCCCAACTCATGGGCGATTCGCGTTTTTACCGAGGCGGTCTCGTAGCCCTTGATCTTTGCATCCCTTTCGGCGATATCAGCGTCGTATTTCGCTGCCTTTTCATTCGCCGTCGATAATGCGCCGTTCAGATCACCGATCTGTTTGTCGTACTTTTCTTTCATCGCCTTCAGGTCTTCCGGAGAAGTATAGGAAGCATACTTCTTTGCTTCCCGTTCCAATCTGGCCTGCACGATGCTGTTGGTACGCTCACTAACGATACTGTCCAGCTGTTCCGATGTTGTGATAGGTGTTTCTAAATCCATTTTTGCTCCTTTCCTGCTTAACCATGCAGTGACGTGATGCCTGCTATATCCGGCAGTGACGGTTTATCTGAAATAGCCTTCGCTATACAGAATATATTTTTTGTTTTTTCTTGTTTGCGTATGCATTACACGACCAGTACGCATATATCATGGAATCCATGATCGCAATATCAATATCATCCCTGGTGGATGCGTAGCCGAATCCCCCATTGCTCCCAATCGCGCGCTTTGTACAGTTGGATACGGACCATGCCAGTGACGGCTGCCCTGCGTGACACAGGCGCTTCGCAAATAATCCCTGCTCGAATGTCGCATTCGCCGTCACTACCTGCGGCACCTTCAAAAGGATCGGTGCTTTCTTAATTCCTGCATCTGCCATTGCTTTCTGCAGTATTGTTTGGCCATTGGCCCCGTCGATCAGCACGCGCTTGATATCTGATGCTCTTATGAATGCAGTCATCCAGTCTGTTCCGTCTTTGACCGGCCTGCAATCCCGGCACTCTACGAAGATCCTGCCATCCGTGGTCGCCACAGCCAGCGACATTGCCACGTTTCGGCCATCCTTTCCATACTTGATACCGATATGGAGTTTTCCGGTAATCTCCGGCAGCTTCGTTACCTGAAGTTCGTCCCACTCCCTTCTGCTGATCTCGGATTTTTGGTTGTATTTCAGCCATAAGCCAAGGCGCTGGATGTTGAAGTCTATGTTGTCGCTTCCGACTTCATCCCGCACGGAACGCTCCGTGAATATGGTTCCCAGAGACGGGTTTGTCTCATACCACAGATCTACATCGTTCGGATCTGACAAATGATCCACGGACCATTCTGCCCAGCCGGTGTTTTCACGCTTCCCGGCCAGCGCATCTTCTCGCATATACTGGAACACAGTTCCGGCGCTTACCGCCGTCGGCGGTGTTCCGCAGAAGATCGTCTGCGGATTCTTGCTTGCCGTAACGACATACTTCAGGGCACTCTCCTGATCGTCCGTATATTCCTGTGCCTCATCGATCACCAGCAGATCAAAGCCTTCTCCCAGACCGCCTTTTGAGGATCTGGTACGAAAAAAGGCTCTTCCGCCACCCTCTACCGTGATGGTTTCAAGCCCAAACTGTTTGGTCGATTTATGTTCGATCCCCGCTGCATAGAGCAGGTTTTCCAACCGTTCCCATGCGCTGTGGCTGGTGGAAGTCCGGTGCGCTGTATGCAGAACTGTTTCCCCTTTCTGCATAGCGTATAGTTCGCGCATCGCCACCACTTCATTCTTTCCGTTTCGTCTGGGGACCGCAAAACCAAACTTTGTATGCGTCCACAGACCGTCGTCGCGCTTTCCCAGGATATCAAAAAGGAGCAGCTCCTGCCACTCCTGCGCTTTGTTTCCTGTTGAGTTGTATAATTTGACTGCTGCCGCACCTTCCGTCACTGTATACGGCAGTGTTACGGACTGGGTGGGCGTCTGCCGTCCGATCCGCTTTTCGTCCAT
>JAFWRC010000299.1 GCA_017508825.1 Lachnospiraceae bacterium | reverse complement strand
TAACTCCATCACCGGTATGACGGGCCATCAGCAGAACCCGACCACCGGCTACAACATCAAGGGGGATCCGGCAGGCAAGATCGATCTGGAAGCATTGTGCAGAGCTATGGGCTTCAACCGCGTGCGCGTGGTAGATCCGTATGATCTGAAGGCATGCGATGCGGCAGTCAAAGAAGAACTGGCAGCAAACGAGCCTTCCGTGATCATCTCCAGAAGACCGTGTGCGCTGCTGAAGTATGTGAAACACAATGCACCGCTGACCGTAAATACCGATAAGTGCGTGGGCTGCAAATCCTGTATGCGTATCGGCTGCCCGGCCATCTCCATCAAAGACGGCAAGGCACGCGTGGATGCGACACTGTGCGTAGGCTGCGGTGTCTGCGAGCAGATGTGCGGCGTGAAGGCATTTGAAAGCACAAAGAAAGATAATTAAAGGGAGGCCATCTGAAAATGAGTGAAACAAAGAATGTGATGATCGTAGGTGTCGGTGGCCAGGGCTCTTTGTTGGCAAGCAAGCTGCTTGGCAAACTGCTTTTGGATGCAGGCTATGATGTAAAGGTTTCCGAAGTGCATGGTATGAGCCAGCGCGGCGGAAGCGTGGTAACCTATGTGCGTTATGGTGAAAAAGTATATTCTCCCGTGATCGATAAGGGCGAAGCAGATTATATCGTATCGTTTGAACTGCTGGAGGCTGCAAGATGGCTGCCGTACTTAAAGAAGGACGGACAGATCGTGACCAATATCCAGCAGATCGATCCGATGCCCGTGATCACCGGAGCGCAGGAATATCCGACCGATCTGGTGGAAAAGATGAAAGCCACCGGCGCAAAAGTGGATGCACTGGATTGTCTGGCCCTGGCAGAGCAGGCCGGATCCTCCAAGGCAGTTAACATCGTTTTGATGGGCAGACTGTCACATTATTTCAATATGCCGGAAGAAGCATGGCAGAAAGCAATGGAAGCTATGGTTCCGGCCAAGTTCCTGGAGATGAACAAGAAAGCGTTCGAACTCGGGAAGAATGCGTAATACGCAAGGAGGTTTTGTACCAATGGAAAACTATTTCCAGAAAGAGATTGAATGTGCTTCGCGGGAAGAGATCGTAGCCATTCAGAACAAGAAACTGGTAGAGCAGGTACACCATGTATGGGAGAATGTACCCTACTACCGCAAAAAGATGGAAGAGCAGGGTGTCACACCGGATGACATCAAGAGCATCGATGACCTGCATAAACTGCCGTTCTTATCCAAGGATGATCTGCGTAATGCATATCCGTACGGTCTGATGGGCGTTCCCAAGGAAGAAGTGGTGCGTATCCATTCCACTTCCGGTACCACCGGCAAGCGCGTGATCGCATTCTACACCCAGGGAGATGTGGATCTCTGGGAAGACTGCTGTGCAAGAGCGCTGATGGCAGCAGGCGCTACCAAGGAAGATGTCTGCCAGGTGTCATACGGCTACGGCTTATTTACCGGTGGCGCAGGCCTGCACGGCGGCAGCCACAAGGTAGGATGTATGACCGTTCCTATGTCTTCGGGTAACACCGAGCGTCAGATCATGTTCCTTCGTGATCTGGAAGCGACCATCATCTGCTGTACCCCCAGTTATGCAGCATATCTGGGCGAGAGCATGAAGGAGATGGGACTTACCCCGGACGACATCCCTTTGAAGGCCGGTATCTTCGGCGCAGAGGCTTGGAGTGAGGAGATGCGTAAGGATATCGAAAAGACCCTGGGCATCAAGGCATTTGATATCTATGGTCTGACCGAGCTTTCCGGACCGGGTGTGGCATTTGAGTGCAGCGCCCAGAACGGTATGCATATCAACGAAGATCACTTCATCGCGGAGATCATCGATCCTAAGACACACGAAGTGCTGCCGGACGGTGAGCAGGGTGAGCTGGTATTTACGGCCATCGACAAGAAGGGCTTTCCGATGATCCGTTACCGTACCAAGGATATCTGCGTACTGCATCGTGAGAAATGCCCTTGCGGACGTACCCATGTAAAGATGGAGAAGCCGAAGGGACGCAGTGATGATATGCTCATCATCCGTGGTGTCAATGTATTCCCGTCCCAGATCGAAGCAGTTCTTCTGGAGAATGGCTATCAGGCAAACTATCAGATCATCGTAGACCGCGTGAACAACAACGATACGCTGGATGTACACGTAGAGATGACACCGGAGATGTTTACCGATAACGTCAACGAGATCACCAAGCGCCAGAACGACCTGGTAGCCGGCATGAAGAGCATGCTGGGCATCAAGGCGAAGGTAACGCTGGTGGCTCCGAAGAGCATCACCCGCAGCGAAGGCAAGGCAGTACGTGTGATCGATAACCGCAGGATCTGAAACATTTCTTGCTAATAAAATAAAAACAAAGGAGGGGTTACTTATGGGAGTAAAACAGGTATCAATCTTTCTGGAAAACAAGCCGGGCAAGATGTGCGAGATGACGGATGTGCTGGCAGCCAACAAGATCAATATGCGCGCACTCTCCCTGGCAGAGACCGACGGTTTCGGTATCGTTCGTATCATCGTGGATGATGTGTACGAGACCACCACGGTCTTAAAGGACGCCGGCTACATCAACAAGCTGACCAGCGTAGTGGTCGTGGAGATGCCGGACCAGCCGGGCGGTTTAAACCAGATCTTGAAAGTATTTGCGGAGAACCAGATCAATCTGGAGTATCTCTACGCGCTTTCTTCCGAGAGCTCACTGGATAAAGCGTACACCGTCTTCCGCGTAAGCGATCACAAGACCGCCGAGGCGGCGCTGACCCGCGCAGGCATCCGTGTTCTTACCCAGGAAGATATCGCGAAACTGTAATTATTTGGAACAGCAAAAAGTTTAGCAGAACCTGCAACCGTTGCGTACGGTTGCAGGTTTTTTCTGTTCTGCCACAGGGACGGTTCTCTGGTCTGAAATGAGCCACAGAACCGTCCCTGTGGCCCGAAATGAGCCACAGAACCGTCCCTGTGGCCCAAAATGAGCCGGAGAACCGTCCCTGTGGCTCATAGTTAGCACGCCATGGCGGTTTGTGTGAGCAGGGGGTGAGCAAATATAGTTCACATAACAAAAACAGGCGCCAAATGTAGAAAAACATCTGAAAAATCAGCTATATCTAGCGGTTGACAGGGAAAGCGTTTTCATTTATCATACAGGTTGGTTTCGGAAATCACCCGAAGCCGGTAACGGTCAGCTGCCGTTATCGTTTTCACAAAGAATTTGTAATATGTGGTAGGATGGCTGTCTGTTTTTTCGGAAGAATTATCAATGGGCTACCGTTCCGGTATATTTGTTATGTCTTTTTGTCCGTTCTACTGCTGCACAAATCAAGCAAAAGATCAGGAAGACGGTTTCTGCGACGCGGAGCATAAGCAGAAATTGTCTTCTTGGTGTCTTCATCCAAAAAAATTCGGGTATTCTTGTATATTTTTATGGGGTGTTGGAAAACGCTTTCCATGTTAAAATCAATCTAATTGTTTTTATCTATAAAAATAGCAGGAGGATCTATCATGGAAGCAGGTTTTGTCGGTATCGATCTTGGTACCTCGTCAGTAAAACTCATTCTTATGGATGAGAACGGTCACATTATTCGCACGGTTTCAAAGGAATATCCCATCAGTTTCCCGAAGCCCGGCTGGGCCGAGCAGAATCCGGAAGACTGGTATGCACAGTCGGTAGCAGGTCTGAAGGAGCTGACTGCAGGCAATGAAGATAAGGTAAAGGGCATCAGCTTCGGCGGTCAGATGCATGGTCTGGTATGCCTGGATGCACAGGATCAGGTGGTTCGTCCGGCGATCCTGTGGAATGACGGTCGTACCATGAAAGAGTGCGAGTACTTAAACGGTACCATCGGCCGCAATGTGCTGTCTGATGAGACCGGTAATATCGCATTTGCCGGATTTACCGCACCGAAGGTGCTGTGGATGAAGGAAAATGAACCGGAAAACTTCGCAAAGATCGCAAAGATCATGCTGCCGAAGGATTATCTGGCATATCGTCTGAGCGGTGTGCATGCAACGGATGTATCCGATGCTTCCGGTATGCTCCTGTTTGATGTAAAGAACCGTAAGTGGTCTGAGAAGATGTGTGAGATTTGTAGCGTGAAGAAGGAATGGCTGGCGCAGATCTTTGAGAGCTATGAAGTGATCGGTACGCTGAAGAACGATGTAGCAGCAGAACTTGGCCTGTCCGCAGATGTAAAGGTCATTGCAGGCGCCGGCGACAATGCAGCAGCAGCGATCGGTACCGGTACGGTAGGCGATGGCGACTGCAACATTTCCCTGGGTACCAGCGGAACGATCTTTATTTCTTCCAATAAGTATTCCGTGGATCCGCAGAATGCACTGCATTCCTTTGCACACGCAAACGGCAAGTATCACCTGATGGGCTGCATGCTTTCCGCTGCATCCTGCAACCAGTGGTGGATGGGTGATATCCAGAGAGATAAGGATTTTGCGGCTGCACAGGCTGAGATCAAGGAACTGGGTAACAATCATGTATACTTCCTGCCGTATCTGATGGGCGAGCGTTCTCCGCACAACGATCCGCAGGCAAGAGGCGCATTTGTAGGTATGAGTATGGATACCAGCCGTGCAGATATGCTGCAGGCGGTTTATGAAGGTGTGGCATTCGGTCTGCGTGATTCCTTTGAAGTAGCAAAGGCATCCGGCATCGTGATCCTGCGCACCAAGATCTGCGGCGGCGGCGCTAAGAGCCCGCTGTGGAGAAAGATCATGGCGAACGTATTCAATATCTCCGTAGACTCTATTGAGAGCGAGGAAGGTCCGGCACTGGGCGGCGCTATGCTGGCAGCAGTCGGCTGCGGACATTTTGCATCCGTAGAAGAAGCGGCATCCAAGATCGTAAAGGTGATCGGTACCGTAGAACCGGAGAAGGAACTGGCAGAGTGTTACGAAGAGAGATACCAGTCCTTTAAGAAGATCTATCCGGCACTGAAGCCGATCTATCCGCAGCTGTAAGAAAACACGATCGTCTCACCCGGGTGGGAGAGTATCCCGACCGGGGTGGGACGTTTTTTTACCTTATTTTGAGAATGAGACAGGAAATTGGTATAACGGCCGCAAAATATCCGGACCGGGTATTTAAGAACCGTTATACGAGAATTTTGGGGGAAACATGTTAAGGATCGCACAAACAGAGAATGGTAAAGTAAGAGGTCTGCCGGGCAATGACCCGCGGATCACGGTATTTAAGGGGATCCCTTTTGCTGCGCCGCCGGTAGGAAAGAACCGCTGGCGTGCACCGCAGCCCTGTGAGAACTGGGACGGCATCCGTGAGGCTTTTGAGTTCGGACCGATCTCGGTACAGGATACACCGGGGCTGGGAACGGATGTCTATTGCAAAGAATGGCATGTGGATCCGGACATACCGATGGGGGAAGACTGTCTGTATCTGAATGTCTGGACACCGGCAAAGAAAACGGATGAAAAACTGCCGGTACTGATCTGGTATTTCGGCGGCGGATTCCAGTGGGGCTATACCGCAGAGATGGAGTTTGACGGCGAGCGTCTGGCTTCCCGCGGCATCATTGTGGTAAGTGTCAATTACCGTCTGGGAGCACTCGGCTTTTTGTCACATCCCGAGATCACGGCGGAGGCACCGGAAGCGCCGGGTAATTTCGGCTTTTTGGACCAGCAGGCAGGACTGCGCTGGGTGGCAAGAAACATCGCTGCATTTGGAGGTGATCCGGATCGTATCACGATCGCGGGACAGTCAGCCGGCGGTGCCAGCGTGATGAACCAGATCACCTGCAGGGAAAACTTCGGACTGATCAAGGGCGCTCTGATCTACAGCGGTATCATCCGTTTTACCAAAGAGGAAGTAGAAAAGGCGAGCATCCTGCCGGGAGCGCCGGATATTGATATCTTTTTCCCTGCTACGCTGGATAAAGCAGAAAAGAAAGGCGCGGACTTCTTTGAATATCTGGGGGTAAAGAGCCTGGAAGAGGCGCGCGCGCTGGATCCGATCGTGATCCGTGATAAATATGCGAAGTTCCGCGACGAACGCGGTATGTTTGTAGGTATTCAGGACGGTAAGTTCTGTGTGGCGGATCCGGTGGAACGCTTTATCAACGGCGATTGCATCGACGGACCCATTATCAGCGGAAATACCACCGATGAGTTTATCATGTGGGGCGTGAATACCGTTGAGAGAGCTGTAAAGAACACCTTTAACGATGCACTGAAGAAAGATCCTTCCCGCAAACTGTTCTATTATCGTTTCGGGCCGGATATGCCGGGGGATGATCATCCGGGATGCTTTCATTCGGTGGATCTGTGGTTCTTCTTTGAAACACTGATGAAATGCTGGCGCCCGCTGCAGGGACGGCATTATGATCTGGCAAGACAGATGGCAAACTATGTTGCCAACTTTGTAAAGAACGGGGATCCGAACGGCATTGATGCAGACGGATCCGCAATGCCGGAGTGGAAGACATATACTCCGGAAGATCGTAATGAAATGAATTTCATAAGCGAAGGCTGTGTTCCCGGAAAAGAGATCGTACGCCCGAAACAGGTGTACAATCCGTACATGCCGAACTGGGAGTATGTTCCCGATGGCGAGCCGCATGTATTCGGCGACAGGGTTTATGTGTACGGTTCCCATGACCGCTTTAACGGTGAGACCTTCTGCTTAAACGACTATATCTGCTGGTCGGCGCCGGTGTATAACCTGAAAGACTGGCGTTATGAAGGCGTGATCTATCGCAAGACCCAGGATCCGCTCAACGCAGACGGACATATGTGTCTGTATGCGCCGGATATAGCACAGGGGCCGGACGGCCGTTATTATCTGTACTATGTTCTCGATAAGGTAAGTGTGGTTTCCGTGGCAGTATGCGATACTCCGGCCGGTAAGTTTGAGTATCTGGGCAATGTAAAATATCCTGACGGAACGCTTTTGGGTGATAAAGAAAGCGACGAACCGCAGTTTGATCCGGGCGTATTGTTCGAAAACGGGCAGGTGTATCTCTTCACCGGTTTCTGCGGACAGACGGATAAATCCAGACACGGCGCAATGCTGACGGTATTGGAGAGCGATATGCTCACCATAAAAAAAGCGCCGGAGTTTGTGGCACCGGGCAAGTGTTATTCCGAAGGAACAGCCTTTGAAGGACACGCGTTCTTTGAGGCGCCTTCGATCCGCAAGAGAAACGGTAAGTACTACTTCATTTATTCTTCCGAAGTGATGCACGAACTGTGCTATGCTGTGTCAGACAGCCCGGAGGGGCCGTATACCTATGGCGGTGTGATCATCAGCAACTGTGACAAGGGAATTGCCGACGGCAAGCCGGCAGATCTGCCCATGGCTTACGGTGCAAATAATCACGGAAGTATTGAAGAAGTCAACGGAAAATGGTATATTTTCTATCATAGGCACACGAACGCAAACTGGTATTCCCGCCAGGCATGCGCGGAGGAGATCACCTTCGATGCAGACGGGAAGATCCCGCAGGTACGCTTAAGTTCCTGCGGTCTCAATGGCGGTCCTCTCTCAGACGTGGGAGAGTACCCGGCGTATATTGCATGCCATCTGTTTACGGACAAGCATGATCTGTACGTGGGAGATCAGGCAGCTCCCCGCATTGTGCAGGACCGTGCGGATGGATTCGGTGCACAGAGTTATATCTCGCATCTGTGTGACGGAGCAACGATGGGCTATCGCAGTTTTGACTGCAAGGGCGTGACGGGACTTCGTATCGAGATGATCGGTTATCTGCGGGGCGTAATTGAGATCCGCACCACTTGGGACGGACCGGTGCTCGGCACCATCCGGACGGATAACGCTAACATCTGGACATCATGCGAGACGAAACTGAGCATACCGGACGGCGTGCAGGATCTGTACCTCACCTTCCGCGGTGACGGCACAGGCGGATTAAAGTGCTTTGAATTTTTACATTCATAATATTTTAAAGAAAAGAAAGGAAGGTAATTTCGCAATGGCAATGGAAAACATCGCAAAAGTAAAACTTGGTATCGTTGCAGTCAGCCGTGACTGCTTCCCGGAGAGTCTCTCCGTGAACCGCAGAAAGGCACTGGTAGCAGCTTATGCTAAGAAGTATGACGCAGCTGATATCTATGAGTGCCCGATCTGCATCGTAGAGAGCGAGATCCACATGGTTCAGGCTCTGGAGGACATCAAGAAGGCAGGCTGTAACGCACTGTGCGTATACCTTGGCAACTTCGGTCCGGAAATCTCCGAGACGCTGCTTGCTAAGCACTTCGACGGCCCGAAGATCTTCGTGGCTGCTGCAGAAGAGACACAGGATTCCCTGTTAGATGATCGTGGTGATGCATACTGCGGTCTGCTGAACGCAAGCTACAACCTGAAGCTGCGTAACGTAAAGGCTTATATCCCGGAGAACCCGGTAGGTGACGCTGAGGATCTGGCAGATGAGCTGAACGCATTCCTGCCGATCGCTCGTACCCTGATCAGCCTGGCTGACCTGAAGATCATCTCCTTTGGTCCGCGTCCGATGAACTTCCTGGCTTGCAACGCTCCGATCAAGCAGCTGTACAACCTGGGTGTTGAGATCGAAGAGAACTCCGAGCTGGATCTGTTCGAAGCATTCAACAAGCATGCAGGCGATCCGCGTATCGCAGACGTAGTTGCAGATATGGAGAAGGAGCTGGGCGCAGGCAACAAGAAGAGCGAGATCCTGCCGAAGCTGGCTCAGTATGAGCTGACTCTGCTTGACTGGATTGAGGCTCACAAGGGTTATCGTAAATATGTTGCAATCGCAGGCAAGTGCTGGCCGGCATTCCAGACGCAGTTCGGTTTCGTTCCGTGCTACGTAAACAGCCGTCTGACCGGTCGTGGTATCCCGGTAAGCTGTGAAGTAGATATCTACGGCTGCTTAAGCGAGTTCATCGGTACCTGTGTATCCGACGATATCGTTACCCTGCTGGATATCAACAACTCCGTTCCGAAGGATATGTACAACGAGTCCATCAAGGGCAAGTTCGATTATCAGCACAGCGATACCTTCATGGGCTTCCACTGCGGCAATACCTGCTCCAAGAAGATGGCATTCTGCGAGATGAAGAACCAGAAGATCATGGCAAGAGCACTTCCGGTAGAGGTTACCAACGGAACTCTGGAAGGCGATATCGCTCCGGGCGAGATCACATTCTATCGTCTGCAGAGCACCGCTGACGGTCTGATCCGTGCATACGTAGCAGAAGGCGAGATCCTTCCGGTAGCTACCCGTTCCTTCGGTGGTATCGCAGTATTCGCGATCAACGAGATGGGCCGCTTCTATCGTCACGTACTGATCGAGAAGAACTACCCGCACCACGGTGCAGTAGCATTCGGTCACTATGGCAAGGCACTGTTTGAGGTATTCAAGTATCTCGGCGTTCCTGTAGAGGATATCAACTACAACCAGCCGAAGAGCCTGCCGTACCCGACGGAGAACCCGTTTAAGTAAGAAATAAGCAGTTGAAACACATTGCGGCTGTCGGAACTATTATAGGGCCGGCAGCCGTTTTTTCAGAAAAACATATACCAGAGGTAGTTTGTAGAAATGATGGCATATCTCAACCGGTTAAAACTGAGACAGAAGCTGTATCTCCTGTTTTTTGTAGGTGTTCTTCTGCCCATGTTTTTGACGGATGGGATCATTATTTCCAGTATTGCCAGAGCGAACAGGGATAACATACGGAACCTGCAGGAAAAAGCCACGTCCGAAGTGGAGCATACCCTGCAGAGCCGTCTTCTCTATCCGACGACGATTGCTGCCAATATCGTCAGCAGCAGCGTGGTAGAGAATTTTCTGAATGAAAAATATCCTTCGCCGTTGAAATACTATGACCGCTACTTTCAGCTGCGCAGAGAGCTTTTGTTCGGTCAGAACCTGGGTATCGAAGATGCAAGGCTGTATATCTATGCGGATAACGATACCATCATCAGCGGCGGCGGTTTTTATGAACTGTCAAAAGCCAGGGAGATGGACTGGTATCAGAAGTATCAGGAATCTCCGAAAACGCAGATGCTGACGTTTTACTACGGGACCATTTCGGCGGTGGATCGTACTCCGAGGCGCAAGATCCTGTGGATGCAGAAAATGGATGGTATTTCGGTCCGGGGCTGTGAAAAAATGCTGATGATCGAAATGGGGTACAGCGGATTCGCCAGGGAACTGGCGGCGCTGGATCTGGATTTTGACGTATATGTCTGTGACGGCCATATGGTGGTTCTGTCCAACCGCGAAGACAGCCGCGCGCAGGAGGGGTACAGTCCGATCATGTTTGACCGGGAAAAGGCATATGCCCGGGAGACGGATCTGTACGGAAATAAGTTCTGGATCTATGCAGTACCGAGACAGACGGATTTCTGGCATTATTTCGGGAAATACAGCGGTGTGCTGACCGGTCTGATCGTACTGAACGTGCTGCTGCCCATCCTGATGATGCAGCTGATCGAAAAATCCATCACCGTCCGTATCGAAAAACTGCAGCGCAAATTCGAAAATATCGAACCGGAAGAGCTGGATGTCATCGAACGTATCGAAGGTGACGATGAGATCACCAGTCTGATGCAGAGTTACAACAAGATGGCACTGCAGATCAATGAACTGATCGAGTCCGTATACAAAGGCAGGATGCGCGAGCAGGAGATCAATATTGCAAAGCAGAAAGCCGAACTTTTGGCACTGCACAGTCAGATCAATCCGCATTTTCTCTTTAATGCGCTGGAGAGCATCCGTATGCACAGCCTGGTGCGTAACGAGACCGAAACGGCGGATATGGTAGGAAAACTTGCACTGATGGAACGTACCTACGTCAGCTGGGGCGAGGATATGATCCCGCTGCAGAGAGAGATGGACTTCGTGGACGCGTATCTGACTCTGCAGAAATACCGATTCGGAGACCGCCTGAATTATAAGTTTTCCATTCCGGCGGACTGCAGGCAGTGTACGATACCGAAACTTACGATCGTGACCTTCGTGGAAAATGCGTGTGTGCACGGCGTAGAGAGAAAGGCAAATCCCGGCTGGATCTTTGTAAACGCATACAAGGAAGCAGGGTGGCTGCGGCTGGAGATCGAGGATACCGGTATCGGTATCGATGAGGAACAGGCCGAAGAGATCCGGGAGAGGATCCGCAATATCAGCGTGGAGAATATGAACGGGAACAAACACGTGGGAATGATGAATGCATACCTGCGGCTGCATCTGTTCAGTAAGGGACATGCGGAATTTGAACTGGAAACGGAAAAAGATGTCGGAACGACAGTGCGGATCGGAATACCGCTTGGCGTGATTTAGGGGGCAGTATGAAAGTATTATTTGTGGATGATGAACCGATCATTACCCAGGGACTGCGTGTGCTGATCGACTGGGAAAGCGAAGGTTTTGATATCGCCGGCAGTCTGGCGAATGGAAAAGAAGTGTTGGAGTTTCTGAAAGAGGAGCAGGTGGATCTGATCCTTACGGATATCCGTATGCCCGAATGCTCCGGACTGGAACTGCTGGAGACAGTCAAGAAAGAGCAGCTTTCGGATGCCATGTTCATCATTATGAGCGGTTATGACGAATTTGACTATGCAAAGCAGGCGCTGAAGCTCGGCTGCATGGATTATATCTTAAAGCCGGTGGATAAAGATGAACTGCTGTCGGTGGTACGCAGAGTGCGCACGCTCTGGGAAAAAAAGCATGAGGAAGAACAGCGCCGCAATGAGCTGGAGCAGTCCTATCTGCAGCGCAATTCCATTTCGCATCTGATCGGAACCTATGATTCCAAGAGCAATCCGAATGCGACCATCATCTGTAAGGATAATCTGGATGCGCTGACGGCGGCCATCGAAGAAAACGATACGGCAAAGATCGAGCGCTATGTATATGCTTTTTATAAAGAATGCAAAGATAAGGATCTGTCGGAAGAGATGATGAATTTCAATATCAGTTATCTTCTGTTCCAGCTGATCCATATGGCCAGCGCACAGGATAACGAAGTCAATCAGGAAGAGATCATGCGTTTTATTGGCGAGAGTTCTTTTGAAGAAAGCCTGGTCAAAGGCAGCAGCGCTTATATGCAGCGTTTCTGCTGCGAATATGCGGAATATATCTCCCAGCTGCGTAAGAGCGCAGGACACAGTATCTTACAGGAAGTGGAAAAAGAGATCCGTCTGCATTATGCCGAGGCCATCAGTCTGCGTGAGATGAGCCAGAAGTTTTATATCAACAATGCTTATCTCGGACAGATCTTCAAAAAGAAATACGGTATGTCATTCAAAGATTACCTGACGGACTACCGGATCAAGGAAGCGGCAAAGATGCTGATCCGCACCGATGAAAAGATCATCCGTATTGCGGAAGAGGTCGGGTACAAGGACAGCGACTATTTTGTACAGAAGTTCATTGAACGGATGGGATGCACGCCTTCCCATTACCGCAGGGATCATTCGGGCTGATACATCAAAATCGGGAAAAATCGGGAAACTATAGTTTTCCCGATTTTTTTTAATATTTTGTCGGGTGATACTTTTTTTGACAAAACCTATAATGAATACTATGAGTAGTGGTCCTGCATTGAGGGGTGTAGGAAAACTGCAGTAACCAATTTTATTTCCTGGGGGAAAGGAGAAAACAAAATGAAAAACTTTTGGAGAAAGTCGCTCGGACTGGGAATGACTTCACTGATGGTGATGAGCACTCTCGCAGCCTGCGGCGACAAAACAGGTGGTGACGGAGGCGTTTCAACTTCCGGAAGTGGTACCGGAAGCTCAGCAGCGTCCGGCAGCGGAACGGAGAGTGGCGGTTCCACAACACCGTCCGGTGAAGTGCTGAACCTGAGCATGTTCATCGCAATGCCCGGCGCTGAGATCAACGATGGCGAAAACGACATCCAGAAACTCATCGCTGAGAAGACCGGTGTAAGCGTAAAGGAAACCTGGCTGACCGGCCAGACCGCTGCAGAAGCAGTTGGTACCATCATCGCTTCCGGTACGTATCCGGATCTGATCGACGGTGGTGACGGTATGGTTCAGCTCTACGATGCAGATCTTCTGGTTGCCTGGGATGACTACATCGAGAAGTATCCGAACCTGAAGAATTACTACACACCGGAAGAGTGGGATATGTTCCGTCAGGACGACGGCCACATTTACTGGTGTAACGTATTCCAGAACACCAAGGGTGCTTCCACTTCCACAACACACAATGACGAAGCATTCTGGATTCAGGCAAGAGTACTTGCTTGGGATAACTACCCGAAAATCGAGACTCTGGATGAGTACTTCGATCTGCTGGAGCGTTACGCAGCAGCGAACCCGACCACAGATGACGGTATGACGGTGATCCCGTACACCTGTCTCTGCGATGACTGGAGATACTTCTGCATCGAGAACGCACCGGAATTCCTGGATGGATATCCGAACGACGGTTCCGTAATCGTTGACAAGACGGATATGAACAATCCGAAGATCGTTGACTACAACACTACCGATACTGCTAAGCGTTACTTCCAGAAGCTGAATGAAGAATACGCAAAGGGCATCATTGATAAGGAATTTGCTACTCAGACTTATGACGAGTACATCTCCAAACTGTCCAACGGTAACGTACTTGGTATGTGCGATCAGTACTGGGATTTCATGACCATCAATGATACTTTCAAGCAGACCGGTCTGGATGAGAAGGGATGCAACTTCGTTCCTCTTGGTCTGACCATCGACAAGGGTATGGACAATCGTTGGCACACCTACGGCGATACACTGAACAACTCTTCAGGTGTAGGCGTCCTGACCACCAACCCGGACATTGAAAAGACTTTTGAATTCCTGAACGCTATGCTGGATCAGGATATCCACAACTTAAGATTCTGGGGTGTAGAAGGCACCGACTACCTGGTAGATGATCAGGGCCTGTTCTACAAGACACCGGAGATGCGTATGCAGTGGGCAGATCCTTCCTATCAGGCTAAGCACCGTTGTGTATACAGCTACCTGCCGCAGTACGGCGGTACCAGCGATGACGGCAAGAACGCAAACCTGCCGGAAGAGCAGCCGTCCGAGTTCTTCCAGAACCTGGCTACACCGCTGCAGGATTGCTTCAATGCTTACAACGTAACAACTTATCCGGGTATGATCGGTTCTATCGTAGAAGAGAATGCACCGTGGTTCCCGATGTGGTCCTTCTCCAACAACCTGACCACCGAAACACCGGGTGGTGTTGCTTGGACCAAGATGGGTCAGACAAAGCACGAGTGGCTGCCGAAGGTGGTTATGAGCTCCAACTTCGAAAGCGATTGGGCGAAGTATATGGATGCATACAATGCTACCAACCCTCAGGATTTCCTGGATGAAATGCAGCAGGAGCTGGACAGAAGAATCGGTAAGTAATTTTACGGAAACTGTTTAACAGACGATCATCGTCTATGCTGAGAGTGGCAATCATATACAGGTAAGTTTGTGTATGATTGCCACTTCTTTACGGAAAAAAGTGTAAAAGTTTTTCTTCAGATTTGAGAAAGGATAAGATTATGGCAAATAGAAATAACGGAAGCCCAAGAGATGCCGTGATCACAAAGAAGATCTTATATCGTCAGCGAGTGCTGATCGCATTAGCGATAGTTTTTGTGATCTATGGTATCATCTTTTACTACATCCCGCTGGGCGGCTGGATCATGGCATTTGAGAATTACAAGCCCAAGACCGGCCTGTTTGGTTCGAAATTCGTGGGATTGGATAAATTCAAATTTTTGTTCTCCGATAAAACGTTTATTCAGGTCATCCGGAATACGTTCTGCATGGGTCTTTTGAACCTGATCTTCCCGACGACGATCTTCCCGATCATCTTCGCGATCCTGCTGAACGAAATGAAGTCCCTGGGTGGAAAGAAGGCAGTACAGACGATCTCCTACCTGCCGCACTTCCTTTCCTGGATCATCGTTACCGGTATCCTTCACGATTCCCTTTCCAACTCCGGTATCGTGAACGAAGTACTTCAGAAACTGGGGATCATCAAGGATCCGATCAGTTTCTTCTCGGAACCGAAAATGTTCTGGTGGATCGTATGTTTTGCGCATCTGTGGAAGGAAATGGGATGGAACGCCATCATTTATCTGTCCGCGATCTCTTCCATCGATCCGTGTCTGTATGAGGCTGCTTCCATCGACGGTGCAGGCCGCTGGGGCAAGATCAAGCACGTAACACTGCCGTCCCTTCGTCCGACCATCATCGTACTGCTGCTGATGAACATGGGCTTCATCCTGAATGCAGGCTTCGAAGTACAGTACCTGTTGGGCAACGGTCTGGTACAGAGCGTATCGCAGACCATCGATATCTACGTACTGACCTGGGGTGTAAGCCAGAATGACTACTCCCTCGGTACTGCGGCAGGTATCTTCAAGAGTGTTGTATCTGTCCTGATCATTGTGATCTGTAATGCGGTCGCTAAGAGATCCGGCGAAGAAAGATTGTTCTAAGGAGGTGCAGAGAATATGAGTAATCAAATGAACGGCGCACCCGGAGCAATCAGGGTGACAATGACCGAAAACAAGCATAATAAAACAAAGACATCGGATACGATCTTCCATGTAGTGAATGCGATCATCATGATCATGATCTGCGTGGTAACACTGTATCCGGTATTGAACACGCTGGCACTTTCGTTTAACGATGGTGTGGATGCGGTACGTGGCGGTGTACATCTGATCCCGCGTATGTTTACCTGGACCAACTACTCTACCGTATTAAACCAGAAAAATATCACACACGGCGCTTTGATCTCCGTGATCCGTACCATTGTAGGTACCCTGCTGGCACTGGCAGCGAATGCTCTTCTGGCGTTTGTCGTAGCACAGAAGAAATTCGTGTTCCGTTCCCAGCTGTCCCTGTTCTGGGTTATCACGATGTATGTGAACGGCGGTATGATCCCGATCCTGTTGCTGTTCCAGAAACTGAAGCTGACCAATTCCTTCTGGGTATACGTTATCCCGGCAATGGTAGGCGGTTTCAATATGCTGGTGCTCCGTACCTATATGGAAGGTCTTCCGGACTCTCTGCAGGAAGCAGCTGAGATTGACGGTGCAGGCTTTATGACGATCTTTTTGAAGGTCATCTCCCCGCTTTGCAAACCGGTATATGCAACGATCGCTCTGTTCGTGGCAGTCGGCCAGTGGAACTCCTGGTTTGATACAATGCTTTACAACCGTATGGCAACAGAGTATACTACATTACAGTACGAGTTGATGAAACTGCTCTCCTCGGTAACCAGTTTGAAGGGTAATACAGGAACAACAGCTCCGGGACAGGGTGTAAATATCACACCGCTTTCCGTACGGTCTGCAGCAACGATCCTGACAATGGCACCGATCGTAATGTTGTATCCGTTCCTGCAGCGCTACTTCGTAACCGGTCTTACCATCGGTGGCGTAAAGGAGTAAATCTTATTTAATGAAATGGTTATCTTTTGACAGCCCAATCATGCAGGGCATTGCCAAAGCGGCGGACTACGCATTGGTAAATATACTGTGGGTGATCTGCTCGCTGCCGCTTGTTACTGCGGGGGCTGCCTTAAGTGCCAGATATTATGTCGGAATGAAGATCGCGAGAGAGCAGGAGCCTTCCGTGATCAAATCCTACTTCAGTTCTTTTACCCGTAACTTAAAGCAGACATTACCCCCCGGGGTGTTGTTTGTTTTATGTTGCGGGCTTTTGATTTTTGACTGGAGATATGTGCTGGCAACAGACAGTTCGCCGGCATTCCGCTGGGCACTGATCGTGATCACGGCATTGTTTCTGATGGTCCAGATGTGCTTTTATGCGGTGGTCGCCAGATATATCATCAGTACCCGGGAAGCAGTGCGTGCCGCTCTGGGAATGATCGGGGCACATTTTGCGCGCATACTTCTGGCGGTTGCGTTGTTTGTACTTCCGTTTATCATCAGCATCTGGTATCTGAAATGGGCGTGGCTGATCTGCCTGTTTGCACACTGCGTGATGCTGCATTACAACAGTCTGTTTTTTATCAAAGAATTTGACCGTCTGGAAGAAAAGATGAATATCGATCCGGCGGATAATAATAAAGAGGAGGATAGCGAAAATGAAACTATCGATTGATCCGGGAAGGAAATTGGGGCACATTAATCCGGAACTGCAGGGACACTTCTCCGAACACCTGGGAAGATGCATCTATGAAGGACTTTATGTAGGAGAGAACAATAAGGACATCCCGCATGTGAACGGCATGCGTGTCGATGTTGTGGAAGCGCTTAAACAGATACATATCCCTGTTCTGCGCTGGCCGGGCGGCTGCTTTGCCGATGAGTATCACTGGAAAGACGGCATCGGGCCGAAGGAAACACGTAAAAAGATGATCAATACCCACTGGGGCGGTGTTGTGGAAGACAACAGCTTCGGTACACACGAGTTCATGGAGCTGTGCCGTCAGCTGGGCTGCAAGACCTATGTAAACGGTAACGTGGGCAGCGGTACCGTGCAGGAGATGAGTGAGTGGGTGGAATATATGACCTTTGAGGGCGTATCCCCTATGGCAGACCTGCGTAAAGCAAACGGACATGAAGCACCCTGGACGGTAGATTATTTCGGCGTAGGGAATGAGAACTGGGGCTGCGGCGGTAATATGACTGCAGAATACTATGCAAACCTGTACCGCCGTTATCAGACCTATGTGCGTAACTACGACCCGAAGAAGCCGATCCAAAAGATCTGCTGCGGTTCTGACGGTTACGATATGGAATGGCCGGATAAGGTGATGAAGATCTGCTTCCAGTCACAGGAGCAGTTCCACGGCTTTATGGATGGTATTTCCCTGCACTATTACACACTGCCCGGAGATTGGACCGTAAAGGGCAGCGCTACGGAGTTTGATGAGAAAGACTGGTACCGTACACTGGCAAAGACTCTTAAGATGGAAGACCGCATCAAGATCAACGAAGCGATCATGGACAAGCATGACAAGAACAACAAAGTCGGCCTGATCATCGATGAGTGGGGCAGCTGGTACGATGTAGAGCCGGGCACCAATCCGGGATTTCTGTATCAGCAGAATACGGTACGTGATGCGCTGATCGCAGGTCTGAACTTAAACCTGTTTAACAAGCACTGCAGACGCGTAAAGATGGCAAACATTGCACAGCTGGTAAATGTATTGCAGGCTGTGATCTTAACGGACGGCGACAAGATGATCAAGACGCCGACCTATCACGTATTTGATATGTATAAGTATCATCAGGATGCAGAACTGGTACAGAGCAGCATCGATACCGAGACCATCGGTGTGGAAGACCAGTGGAAGATCCCGTTTGTACAGGAATCCGTATCTTTGGGCAAAGACGGCAAGCTGCACATCACACTGTGCAATACTTCCGCAGACAAGGATGCGCCGGTTGAGGCATCCTTCGCAGATACAGTGGTCAAGTCCGTTACCGGTGAGATCGTCGGCGGTGAGATCCACGAGCACAATACCTTTGATACTCCGGATTGTGTTGTGAAGAAGAACTTTGATCAGTTCAAGGTAGAGGATGCTTCTCATGTAAGCATTACCCTTCCGCACAGCAGCGTGGTACATCTGGCAGTAGAGATCTGAAATATAAAAAGCCGTGGTTCGAAATGACCACGGCTTTTTTCATGATTTCGGCAGAAGTTTCACCTCATTCCGTCATCGGCATAAAGTATTTATGCTTTATAGCGTGTTAACAACAGACGGATCGAGTCCATTAGCAAGACAGAACTGACGTAATGCTTCATTCTCGGATTTTGCTTGAGATAATTCAGCTTCCTTACTGTTAAGAATTGAACGTGTATCATCCAGCTGAGACTTTGTATCATCCAACTGAGACTTTGTACCGTCAAGCTGAGATCGAGTTTCTTCCAGTTCGGATAAAGTATTCTTCAGAGCAGCTTCAGCCTCTTCTCTAGAAGCCTGCATAGATTCGTTCACTGCAAGCCATTTCTGATGTGCTTCAAAGAGCGTACGCTCCTCAGGGATGGTATTTACGGTATACATATGATCGATCACCTCCTGAAACGTCTGATTGTTTCCGGCTGCCAGCACCAGTTCTTCCCAAGTGTTGGCCAGAAAGAGTTTTGCCCAATGGAGCAGGCCATTAGAACGATCCTCTTCGGTGGCCAATTCCATTTGAGATAAGTCTAGCACATTCAGATGGAAATTAGAAGTGTATGGGTAATGATATTTTTTATTAAGCAGTTGGAATGTAGAATAGAATTCCGGATGATTCGGGAAGAGCGGTTTTGGAACAATAGCTACAAGTGTTGCAGGTTTTAGATCGCTGTACTTATCGCTTGTGCCGATGGAATCATAAGTACGGCACAGGTAGAGCAAGGAACGCTTTTCCCAGTAAGCATCATGATACATTTGCAATTCAATATCCATAATGCTGCTGTTGTTGAAGATCACCTTGATATCCAGAATGACCTCTTTGGTATTGTAGGTTCCGTAATCGATGGGATTCAGCAGTTGTACATCTTGAACCGTATCCGGCTCCAATCCTTTGAGGGAGCAGATCAGACCTTTTAATGCACATTTCGATTTCTGCATTACATAATGCAGCATCATATCATTGCGCAGGGTTACGGAAATGGTGCCGGTTGCATTCCGGTAGCTGTTGGAAGTGGATTGGTTTTTGGTTTTCATGAGTAATGGACTCCTTTCATTGATTGGCGGTTTGAAAGGAACAGGATAAAAGCCGAAAACCCTTCAGACCGCGGGTATAATTGTTACTTTTTTTGCGTGAATCATCGGCGAAATGCCATGGATGCCGCAATCGGCATATATGTTCACAAGAATACAAATAGAAAGTTTATTGGAAATCAGAAGGTTTGTCAATAGGGAAGATGTTTCTTATTAAAAGCTATGATTCTTATGGATATTTATTTCATACTGGGTATTGATGCTGCACATTGTGCTTGACAACTTTCGGAAATCTATACAGAATGAGAGTGTAATGGAGGCGTGAAAGACAAGGGCGGGGGGCGTTTGCGTTTTCTGATGCAACGAACAAAGAACTGAAACAGCTTCGGGCGGACCTGGAGGCAAAAGGGGTAAAAGGAAAAGTGAGTATATACTGAAGCAAAGAAGAGGATGAGGGGATGGAAAAGAAACCGGAGATCAGAAGCATAAACCAATGTAAATATTGGGAGAATACCTTTGCGGATTTTTGCGTACAGGTGGTAAAACCGGAGTGCGCAGAGATTACGGAGATCGTAAACTATGGTTTTATGACACCGTATCTTCTGGTGTTTGAAGAGAAGAAAATGTCCGGCGAGGAAGCTGTGGATTATGCGGAAAGAACCGGGCTGGCTGAGATTGCCAAACCGTATGGCGGAACGGTCGTTTTTGTATATCCTGCCGGAACGGACGGCTGGAATGGTGCGAAGGAAGATCTCTTTGCCTCGGTGATCGCCGAAAGCAAGATCGGTCAGTATTACGAAGACGGTATGACCAGAGCCAGAGACCGTTTTACCGGAGCATGGGGAGAGTATTACATCCGCGGCGCGTTAAATCGGACGATTGTATTCGGATCCGGTGCGTCTGCGGATTACCTGGCGTGCAACTGTCTCAAGACCATCGAAGGTGACGGCCTGTACGGAAAAGGCGATATCACGCCGGTGACTCTGGTATTGGAAAAACTGAGCGTGATCCCGAAACCGGAGCGAAGAGATATGGCAGTTGTCTCAGTCGGAAACAGTGATGTGATCAATCGAGCGTTGGAAGAAAATGTGGATCATGTTCTGATCACGGATACGGCAGATTATGCGAAAGATTTTTCGTTTATGAAAAAATACCGGCGTATGGTCGGAAAACTGGAAGAAGAGATCGAGCCGGCAAGTCTCGGACTGTCCATGGAGACAGGATATGCAGAGGTTGCTACATCAAAGGACAATCGCGGGGATGATCAGGATACGACATCGCATAAGATCGGATATGTTGCTTATTATAACAAAGAGCAGATGCAGCAGAGTGAAGGCATGCCGCTGTTGATGTGTTTCCACGGGGGCGGCGATTCTGCGATGTGTATGGTATGTCTGACGGACTGGCATAAAGTGGTTGCAAAGTACAACTTCCTGCTGGTCAGTGTGGAAAATCATATGAACAGCACTGCTACGGAAGCGATGGAACTGATCGAGCATATCAAAAAAACGTACAAAGTGAATACCGAAAAAATCTATGCGACCGGATTTTCCATGGGCGGCTGCAAGAGCTGGGATCTGTTTCAGGAATATCCTTCGGCCTTTGCGGCGGTGGCGCCGATGGATGCGACATTTGAAGTCGGTCTCAATGCCTTTGGGCAGCCGGTGGGATCGTACAATCAGGATACCATTCTTCCGGTGTTTTATGTGGGCGGCGAGGATTCACTGCTTCCCGAACTGCCTTTCCAGGAACCGAAATGCTTGGATCGTATGGCCTATGTGCTTCGTGTGAATCGGGCGAAAACGCAGAATCACGAACGCTTTGATGCGCAGGAAAATTGGAAGAACAAGATTTATGCGATCGATGGAGATGTCATCTGTAAGGCAGAAGATGAAAAGACAGGAAGTACACTGACGATGCATCTTTTTGAAAGTGAGAACGGGTGCTGCTACAGCATCTTTGCGAGTGCATCCAAACAGTCACACGAGATGCGGTGGTTAAACTGTGAGAATGCGTGGAAGTATATGAGTCAGTTTTCCAGAAAGGCAAACGGAGAGATCGAGGGCGGTAACATGGAAGAAGTGATCACACGTATGAAAGGATGATCCCAAAGGGGATCACTCTTCTTTCAAACCCGTAGAGATCTTTTTGATCCATTTGCCGCTTTTCAGTCGCAGAAAACTCCAGAAGGTCTTGATGATCTGGTCGGATTTTAAGCATACATAGATCCAGAATGGTGACAGTTCAAATACAAAGCCTGCCAACAGTCCTAAAGGAATGGAGATCACCCACAGGAAGATGTTGTCGGTGATCATCAGCATCTTGGTATCGCCGCCGCCGCGCAGCACACCTTTGGTCATGATGCTGTTGGTAGCCTGAAAGATGATGATGAAACTGATCGCGAGCATCAACTGTACTGCAATGTCGAGTGCCTCACTGGTTTCCTCGATATAGCAGGAGATGATCGGATCTTTGAAGGCAGTGATAAAGAAGGCGGAAACCAGTCCCAGTCCAAGACCGAGACCAAAGAACAGATAGCCCTGCTTCATAGTCTGTTCTTTCTTGCCGGTACCAAGTGTCTGACTGGTGACGATCGCGCCGGCCTGGCTGACACCCTGTACCACGACGGTACTCAGGCGCTGCGTATCACCGGTGATCGCGTTGGCAGTGACAAAAGTCCCTCCCAGATGACCTATGACCATAGAGACGGCATTGTTACCGAAAGCGAGGATGCCGTCGCTGATCAGTACGGGAATGCAGATGCGGATATATTCGCCAAGCAAAGACTTGGTATTCATAAACAGATCTTTGATGCGGAAATTAATCTCCTTATCATAAAAGAACAGATACCCCAGGATCAGTGAGAATTCAAAAATTCTGGCGATCAGCGTGCCCAGAGCGGCACCGGCGATCTCCATTCGGGGAGCGCCGAAATTACCGAAGATAAAGGCATAGTTGGATAAGAAATTGACAAAGAAGGCTCCGATGGATACGAACAGAGGGAGCTTTACCTGCCGTACGCTGCGCAGAGCAATGGTACTGGTCAGGGATGCGCCCTGGAAAAAGTAGGTGATCACGGACCAGCGGAAATAGGTAATGCCCAGTTCGATGATCGGTTCCTCTTCGGTATAGGTTCTCATGATCCAGCCGGGAATGCAGGCTGTCAGGATTGCAAATACACTGGCCAAGATCAAGGTGAGGCGCAGCATCAGAGCAACTGTTTGTTTTAATGCCCTGGCAGCATCGTTTCGGATATCCTCCGGGCTGTCCGGCATAATGTTCTTTTCGTTTGCTTCCGTATTGTGGGCAGCCTCCGAACTCTTCATTCCGTAGTACCTTGAGATCAGTACGGATGCACCCATACCAAGCCCCATACAAAAGATCTGGTAAATGGAGATAAAGGAATTGGCCAGGGATGTGGCAGAGATCGATTCTTCACTCAGCCTGCTGACCATGACATTATCCAGCATATTCACGGCGATCGTGATCAGGCTCTGCAATGCGATGGGCAGTGCCAGGGTGAACACGTTTCTGTAAAAATGCGGTTCCCGGTCAAATAATCTATACGATACTGCGGATGTTTTGCTCAATGTTCTGCTCCCGAAACGATTCATTTATAGATATACACAACTTTTTTATTATATGCTTTCTTAATATCGTATGCAAGGCGATTTGCCAAACAGAAGCTTTTGTGATAAGATACTGAAATATAAACAGCCCAAAAAGGAGGCAGATGAATATGGATATCAAAGCAAAGATCAATGAGATCGTAGACAAGGTAAAGAATGATCCGACTCTGATGGAGTCCTTCCAGAAGGATCCGGTAAAGACCGTAGAGAAAGTTGCCGGCGTGGATATCCCGGACAATATTGAAGACCAGCTGGTGAGCGGCGTAAAGGCTGCGTTGACCACGGATAAGCTGGCAGGCGCTGCAGACGCGATCAAGAAACTGCTTTAATCAGCGAAGGGAAACGATGGAAAAAGCCGCGCGGTAAAGGTGCGGCTTTTACATTATAAGGGTGTAGATATGAAGTTTGTGATACAGGTGGTATCGGAAGGAAAAGTCACGGTGGAGGACCGCATTACGGGACAGATCGGGACCGGATATGTGGTGCTGATCGGCGTGGGACAGGAGGATACAAAGGAGACTGCGGATAAGATGGTTAAGAAGATGCTGGGACTGCGCATCTTTAAAGATGAAAACGGGAAGACCAATCTGTCCCTGAAGGATGTGAACGGAGGTCTGCTTCTGATCTCGCAGTTTACGCTGTATGCCGATTGCAGACATGGCAATAGGCCGAGCTTTGTCAATGCCGGAGCGCCCGATACCGCAAAGGAACTGTATGAATATATCATTGAAAAGTGCAAGGCGGAAGTGCCGGTGGTAGAGCAGGGAGAATTCGGCGAGCATATGCAGGTGAGCCTGGTCAATGACGGCCCGTTTACGATCCTGCTGGATTCCAAAGAACTGAAGTGAGAGGGTAACCGGAGGGACCGGGAGGGTTCTGATCGGATACGGTAAGGGGGAGCGAATGAGTGAATACTATGATGTGAAATGTTTTAAGGAATTGCCTCAGGACCGGCAGTTGAGCGTGCCGGTACCCGGCTCCAAGTCAATTACGAACCGTGCGCTGCTTCTGGCGGCGATGGCGAACGGGACCAGCGTTCTTCGCGGCTGTATGGCCAGTGAGGATGCAAAACATTTTCTGGAATGTATCCGTACGCTTGGTTTTCCGGTTTCGGAGGCTCCGGCAGCCGCGAGGAGCGGTCAGGTGATCTCGATCAATAAAGACATCACGATCACCGGATTCGGAGGAAAGATCCCCGAGAAAAAAGCAGAGATCTATGTCGGCAGTGCCGGTACGGCAGCGCGTTTTCTGGTAGCGATGCTGGCATTGTCGGATGGCGAGTATATCGTGCGATCTTCCGAGCAGATGCAGAAACGGCCGATGCAGCCGCTCATCGATGCGCTGCAGGATGCCGGCGCTATGGTAGTCTGCATGGAGGAAGCCGGACATTTCCCGATGAAGATCTTCGGCCGGGAACTGGTACGTATGAAAACCGGGATCGGGGAGGAGAACAAAGAAGAGACCATCCGGTTCAAAGTAAATATCGATCAGAGCTCACAGTTTTTGAGCGCGCTGCTCATCGCAGCGGGGACATTACAGGCACCGGTTGCAATTGAAGTAGAGGGATCCCATGGTCTGAGCTATGTGGAATTGACGGCGCAGATGCTGGAAAACTTCGGTATCGATGTTACAAAGACAGAAAATGACGGAAAAATTTCATATCAGTTGCCCGGTAATCAGGAATATCGGGCCGGAACCTATGATATCGAGGCGGATATGTCTGCTGCTGCATATTTTTATGCATTGGCGGCAGTGCTGGGGATACGGGTATCTGTGAACGGAGTGCGTAAGGATATGCTGCAGGGGGATGCGGCGTTTCTGAAGGTACTGGAACAGATGGGCTGCACAGTTTCCGGCGGGGCCTTCGGACAGGATCTGTCGGTGACAGGGCCACAAGACGGAAAGTTAAAGGGAAACTTTACGATCGACATGTCTGCGTTTTCCGACCAGGCGCTTACCCTGGCAGCCATCGCGCCTTATGCGGACGGACCGGTTACCATCACAGGCATCGGACACATCCGCCTGCAGGAATGTGACCGGATCAAAGCCATCGTAGAGAATCTGACGGCGTTGGGGATAACGGTGGAAGAAAGTGAGGACCGGGTGACCGTAACCCCGGGGGAAATGCACGGCGCTGAAATACAGACGTATGAGGATCACCGGGTAGCAATGGCGTTTTCGCTCTGTGGGCTGCGGACGGAGGGCGTGCGGATCCTGAATCCGGAGTGCTGCAAAAAGACGTTTGCGGAGTACTTTACGATACTGGATATCATAATAAAGAAACTATAGGATAACAGATCGAATACTTATTTACCGATCGGAGGTATGGTTTTGTGATAGATGATCTTTGATCATTTATGAAACCGTACCTCCGGTTGATTTTTCTTGACAATTAAGAGAAAAAGACTAGAATAGAAAATGATTTTCAATTTTGAATTTTGATACAGGAGCAGCTTCGGAAATGGCAATACTCTCGGCGGAAAAACTGGATCTGGGCTATGAAGGACAGACGATCGTAAGCGGGCTGGAGTTCTCTGTGAATGCGGGGGATTATCTTTGCATTGTCGGGGAAAACGGTGCCGGAAAGAGTACGCTGATGAAGACGCTGCTGAACCTGACGCCGCCCATGGGCGGAAAAGTGATTCTGGGAGACGGGCTGAAGCGGAGCGAGATCGCCTATCTGCCGCAGCAGACCATCGTGCAGAAGGACTTCCCGGCATCCGTACGGGAGATCGTACTGTCGGGATGCCAGAGCCGTGCCGGTCTGCGGCCGTTCTATAACAAAGAAGAGAAGGCGCTGGCAGCGGAGAATATGGAGCGTATGGGGATCACGGATCTGGCGAAACGCTGTTACCGTGATCTGTCCGGTGGGCAGCAGCAGAGGGTGCTGCTTGCGCGGGCGCTTTGCGCGGCCAGAAAGCTGCTGCTTCTGGATGAGCCGGTATCCGGACTGGATCCGCGGGTTACGCTGGAGATGTACGAACTGATCAGCCGGCTTAATAAAGAGGGGATTACGATCCTGATGATCTCACACGATATTGATGCGGCGGTGCAGTATGCGACGCATGTTCTTCATGTCGGCAAACATATCTTTTTCGGAACGAAGGAAGAGTATCTTAACAGCGATGCCGGCCGGTATTTTGTATCGATGGAGCGGAACGAAACGACGGGAGGTGAGCAGTAATATGTATAGTCTGGCGGAATATCTGCAAAGATCCTTCGTTATCAACGCATTGATTGTCGGTGTCCTTACGGCGCTCTGCTCGTCCCTGCTGGGAGTTACTCTGGTGCTCAAGCGTTTTTCCTTTATCGGTGACGGCCTCTCGCATGTGGCTTTCGGCGCGATGGCCATTGCGGCGGTCCTGCGCTCCGGGCATATTTTGAACCTCGGAAATGATATGGTCGTTGTGCTCCCGCTGACGATCCTTTCCGCGGTCCTGCTTCTGCGCACCGGTCAGAACACCAGGATCAAAGGCGATGCGGCAATCGCGATGATCTCCGTCGGCGCCCTGGCGTTCGGTTATCTTCTGATGAACATTTCGAATGCGTCTTCGAATCTTTCGGGTGACGTGTGCACCACGCTGTTTGGCGCGACCTCGATCCTGACGCTGCAGAGCTGGGAGGTGTGGCTCTGCGTGATCCTGTCCCTGGTCGTGATCGCTGTGTTCATTCTGTTTTATAACAAGATCTTTGCAGTCACCTTTGATGAAAATTTTGCACGTGCGACAGGAACCAATGTGAATGCCTATAATCTGCTGATCGCAGTGGTGATCGCGGTGATCATCGTGCTGGCGATGGATCTGGTGGGATCCCTTCTGATCTCAGCCCTGGTGATCTTCCCGGCGCTTTCGGCAATGCGTATTTTCGGAAGTTTCCGTTCGGTTACCATATGCTCCGCGATACTGTCCGTTGTCTGCGCCTTTTCGGGGATGATCCTTTCCATTATGACGGGAACACCGGTGGGATCTACCATCGTAGCGGTGGATGTAGCGGTATTTGCAATATGCAGTCTGATCGGAGCAGTGAAAAGGGGTGGATTGAGATGAAAAAGCAGGCAGTGGTTTTGAGTGGTCTGACACTGATGTTGGTAATGAGCGGCTGCGGCGGTGATACTACAGCGGCAAGCAGGAGCGGCGGGAATAATGCAAACAGTGTGGAAGCGGTATTGCAGCAGCAGATGGCGGCAGAAACTGCGTCCGCTGACGTACCGGAACCGACGGTGGAGATCGTTGTGGAAAATCCGTCGGAAGATCCGCAGAACGGCAGTGATACAGAGGTGCTTTATGAGCTGACCGGTGACCCGGACCCGTCCGTGGATGTGGATCTGACGGTCATGAACAGCAATATGGTCTATGCGGAAGTCTACAATATGATGGCACAGCCCGGGGACTATATTGACAAGACCATCAAGATGCGCGGGATTTATACGGTATTCGAAGATGAGAAAAACAAACAGGTATATTATTCCTGCATCATTCAGGATGCAACAGCATGCTGCTCCCAGGGGATCGAGTTCGTGCCGGAGGATCTGCAGGGATTTAAGGAGGCCGGCTATGAACCCGGGGACGAGATCACGGTGGAAGGCACCTTCGGAATATACCCCGAAGGCGACTACATATATGCGGTTTTATGCGATGCCAGGCTGGAATAATGTCCATTTTCTGGATATGGGCGCCTTTTGTATAAGTGAGGGGATAGTATGAGTGAAGATATTCGGAAAATACTGGATGGGGTACAAAGGGGTTCCGTTTCGGTAGACGATGCACTTTTGCAGCTGAAAACCAAGCCCTTTGAGGACATCGGTTATGCCAAGGTGGATATGCACCGGAAGCTCCGGCAGGGTGTGGCAGAGGTGATCTACGGCGCGGGAAAGACACCGGAGCAGATCATGGGGATCATCGATGTGATGAAGAAGAACGGCCAAAAGACGATCCTGATCACCAGGCTTTCTGCGGAGAGCGCCGAAAGGGTGAGAGAAAAGCATCCGATGGAATACTATGCGGAGGCAAGGTGTGGTGTGATCGGAGAGATCCCGAAAGCGGACGGTCTTGGGAAGATCGTTGTGGCAACCGGAGGTACCAGTGACGTACCGGTGGCAGAGGAGGCTGCCGTAACGGCAATGGTTCTTGGAAATGAAGTGGTCCGGCTTTATGATGTCGGTGTTGCCGGGCTGCATCGTACCCTGGCGCATCTGGAGGATATCATGAATGCGAATGTGATCATTGCCATCGCCGGGATGGAAGGTGCGCTGGCCAGCGTGATCGGCGGTCTTGCGGACTGCCCGGTGATCGCGGTCCCCACCAGTGTCGGCTATGGCGCCTCCTTTGGCGGGCTTTCCGCATTGCTGTCGATGCTCAATTCATGTGCCAGCGGTGTCTCGGTCGTCAATATCGATAACGGCTTCGGAGCAGGGTATCTGGCAAGTATGATCAACCATCCGAAAAACGTGGAAAAGTAAGAAGAAATGTAACTATTCTGAATAGTTATGATGGAATAAAAAAAAATCACCCTCCCCGTAAGGGGAGGGTGATTTTGTATGTCCGGAGTATTGTATTTATACCTTCGGCAGCATATCGATGGACTTTTTCAGGTCTTCATCCGTCGGGATGTAATCGCTCATCTCGCCATCGTTGAATTTCTGATAAGCTACCATATCAAAGTAACCGGTACCGGTCAGACCGAAGACGATGTTCTTTGCTTCGCCGGTCTCTTTGCACTTCAGAGCTTCGTCGATCGCTACGCGGATCGCGTGGCTGGATTCCGGTGCCGGCAGGATGCCTTCCACACGGGCAAAGGTACGCGCTGCTTCAAAGACGCTGGTCTGCTCTACGCTTCTTGCGGTGATCAGTTTCTGATCATACAGCTCGGATACGATGCTGCTCATGCCGTGATAACGCAGGCCGCCTGCGTGGTTTGCGGAAGGAATGAAGCCACTGCCTAAGGTGTACATCTTTGCCAGCGGGCAAACCTTACCGGTATCGCAGAAGTCATATGCGTAAACACCGCGGGTTAAGCTCGGGCAGGAAGCCGGTTCTACGGCGATGATCTCGTACTGATTTTCGCCACGCAGGATCTCGCCTGCAAACGGGGAGATCAGACCACCCAGGTTGGAACCGCCACCGGCGCAGCCAATGATCATATCCGCTTTGATGCCGTATTTATCAAGTGCTGCTTTGGTCTCCAGACCGATCACGGACTGGTGCAGCAGTACCTGGGCAAGAACGGAACCCAGTACATAACGATAGCCTTCCTGGGAAACCGCAGCTTCTACCGCTTCGGAGATCGCGCAGCCGAGGCTTCCTGTGGTGCCCGGGAACTCCGCGTTGATCTTGCGGCCTACTTCCGTATTCATGGAAGGAGACGGGGTAACGGTAGCGCCGTAAGTACGCATTACTTCGCGGCGGAACGGCTTCTGCTCATAGGAAACCTTTACCATATATACCTGGCAGTCCAGATCAAAATAGGAGCATGCCATGGAAAGAGCGGTACCCCACTGACCGGCGCCGGTCTCGGTGGTAACGCCCTTCAGCCCCTGCTTCTTAGCGTAGTACGCCTGTGCGATCGCTGAGTTCAGCTTATGACTGCCGGAGGTGTTGTTACCTTCGAATTTGTAATAGATGTGCGCCGGGGTATCCAGCTTCTTCTCCAGACAGTATGCACGTACCAGCGGTGACGGACGATACATCTTGTAGAAATCGCGGATCTCTGCCGGGATGTCAAAATAAGCTGTGGTGTCGTCCAGCTCCTGCTTAGCCAGTTCTTCACAGAAGATACCGGACAGTTCCTGCAGGGTGACCGGCTGTAAGGTGCCCGGATTTAAGATCGGCGCGGGTTTCTTCTTCATATCCGCACGCACGTTGTACCACTGCTGCGGCATTTCCGATTCTTCCAGATAGATCTTGTAAGGGATGTCGCTCATAATTACCTCCAAATAATAACAAAAATAAAAAACACAACGCATACATTATAGTATAAATGACGGATAAGCGCAATAAAGAAGCACTTATCTTAAAAATGAAAATCATTTTCAGATTTTCCTTGACAGAAGAAACAAAAAATGTTAGAAATGAAAATGAATTTCAATTTCTTGTTTAAAGAGGAGACGGATCATGAAAAAACAGTTGGGAATCTTTACGGCAATGACAGCGCTTACGGCTACCCTGTACGGCTGCGGGGCGGATACGGCAGCAGCGGCAGGGGCGGAACAGAATACAGAGACGGCACAGGACCGGCTGCAGATCGTGACCACGATCTATCCGGAATATGACTGGGTTATGAATGTTCTCGGGGATCAGGCGGCAAATGCGGATGTAAAGATGCTTCTGGATAACGGCGTGGATCTGCACAGCTATCAGCCGTCTGCGCAGGATATCGTAACGATCTCGGACTGCGATGTGTTTGTCTATGTCGGCGGCGAATCGGACAACTGGGTAAAGGATACGCTGGCAGAGGTACAGAATACGGATATGGTGGTGATCGACCTGATGGAGGCGCTCGGGGATACCGTAAAGGAAGAGGAGATCATTGAAGGTATGGAAGCCGAGGAAGAAGAGGAGGAAGAAGGTGAGGAAGAGGAAGGGCCGGAGTATGACGAGCATGTCTGGCTGTCCCTGAAGAATGCACAGGCGCTCTGCGGTACGATCGCAGACGGGCTTGCGCTGGCGGACCCGGCGAATGCAGATGCATATCACGCAAATGCGGATGCATATAAAGCAGAACTTTCCGCTCTGGATGCCGAATATCAGGGCGTTGTGGATGCAGCATCCAACAAGACTCTGCTGTTTGCGGACCGCTTCCCGTTCCGTTATATGATCGAGGATTACGATCTGGACTACTATGCGGCATTTGTAGGATGCTCTTCCGAGACGGAAGCCAGCTTTGAAACGGTAATGTTCCTGGCGGGCAAGACCGATGAGCTTGGTCTTAAAAATCTGCTGATCATTGAAGGTTCCGACGGCAAGCTGGCAGATACGGTCAAAAATGCAACCGAAACAAAAGACCAGCAGATCCTGACCTTAAACTCCCTGCAGTCCGTTTCATCCACAGCAGCAAAGGACGGCATCTCGTATCTGTCCGTGATGCGTGACAACCTGGAAGTACTGAAGCAGGCGCTACAGTAAATCCCTGTAATATAAAAGATCCGGCCGACGTGATAAAAGGCCGGATCTTTTTTGCTTTATTTTTTCTTTCTGTGCCATCTGAGTTTGCGCAGCAGCATCTGGTTTTCAAGCAATGTATCCAGTACGTCTTCTGCCGGTTCCGGGCTGCCGTACAGCAGCTTTTCATAGATATCGCAGAAAGCCAGAGCATCCGGCTCAAAACATTCTCCGGCTCTTTCGGAAAATTCTTCAATGGTCTCGTTTTCCCGGCGGGACATTTTCATATGCTTCAGCAGTTCCAGATTTCTGCGGCAGAGCCACAGGGCTTTTTCACGGGCGTTCATCTTGCGGTAGCGGATCCGGCCAGCCAGCCGGTCCAGCCCAAACAGGAGCGCAGCCAGCAGCAGGCCGGCGCCCAGCGGCAGTACAATGTGATACCAGTGCAGAACAAAGCCGGAGCCCTCTTCGTCTTCGCCGAATGCAATATCGTTTCCGGAAACGGACAGATTGGAAGGCATGCCGGCGTGATTACCGCTGACGGCATTTCCGCGTTCCGCAGCGGCCGCCTGCCGTTCTTCTGTCGTGATCCAGCGGGCGCCGCGACGCATCCCGGCTGTGGGTTCAAAACCGATCCAGCCGATCCCTTCCAGATAGGCTTCCGGCCAGGCGTGCGCGAAAGAAGAAAGCACAGACGCTTTTCCGTGGGAGGCATTGGCAACCGGCGCACGGAAGCCCTGTACATAACGGGCAGGGATCCCATAGGAGCGCGCGAGAAGCACGAATGCGGTGGCATAATAACTGCAGTATCC
The DNA here is from genome assembly GCA_017508825.1 of Lachnospiraceae bacterium. Lineage (GTDB taxonomy): Bacteria > Bacillota > Clostridia > Lachnospirales > Lachnospiraceae > NK4A136. The sequence continues at coordinate 2,744 of JAFWRC010000299.1, read as the reverse complement.
TTCCTGCTTTTCCAGCATAAAGTAATCCAGAAAACCGGAAGCATCCCGGACCGTATCCGGCAAGGAACCGGGCTGGTCGGTATACCGGTAGACCCGCAGTGCCGCTTCGATCCGCAGCAGTTTTTCGTAATCCGTAGCGGCGCCGTCCATTACCGTATCCATATATGCCTGCAGTTCGGGGGAAAGTGTGACCTCCGACAGATAGCGGTCGTATACGGATTGATGATAGGCCAGATATTCTTCGTAGGTATAAGAGGGCATATCCGCAAGGCTGCATTGTCTGCGCGCAGCATTCCAACTCTGTTCCGTCACGGTATGCGGTGTATTCAGCAGATCCAGGAACACATCATTATCCCGGTTCAGCCGGTAATAGATGAGATCATATGTCTGCTTCGCTTTTTTTCTGCCCGGGGCTTCCAGATCACCGCCGTTCTGTTTCGGTTCCATACCCTTTACCCCCGTTGCGGGCGCCGTTTTGGGCAGTGTAAAGAGACAGGCGCTGCGCAGGCCTTCGTAGGAGATATTCACGGAGGCACGCTGCATCAGATCTTCGGGAAACATGATGTTTTCATAGTCGAGTACAGCGCTCATGGTCTCCAGGGTATCGAAACCCTGCAGATCCGTTGTGCTCTGATCCTTTTTTTCCCAGCTCTGTCCGTTAAAGGTATCAAAGCGTTTGCCGCTCAGATACAGATACGGGTCGGTTCCGGTCTTTAGATCGACGGTCAGGGCAGTATAATCGGATCGGGTCAGGCTGTCGGCGAATTCCCCGCGATCGGAAAAACCGATGCGCGGCGATGCGGAGTCCCAGCCGCCCTGTGAAAAAATACTTTCCTCCAGGATATGGATGCTGTCTTCGATCCTCCCGGCGATCGATGTGACAAATCCCCAGTCATAAGGCGTGTCCGGTGTCTTTAAGAGAAAGACGCAGGTAAACAGCAGCAGGAAAAACGGTGAGATAAATACCAGATGCTTCTTCGGATCGGTATCTCCCTCCTTGACGGAACGGCGCTGGCTCTCGTTCGCAAGCGTCACGATCAGGTAGAGCAGGATCAGCGCAACAGCAGCCTTCTCCACCGAATAGCCGACAAACAGGCTTACGGCCAGGGCGATGCAGCTGCCGAAGGCGACCAGTAAACGTATCGGGCGGCAGAGCTCCTGCAGCAGATGCAGCAGGAACGATAACAGCGCCAAAAGAAACAGATGCAGGACCGGCAGCTGTTCCAGCAGAAAATCCGGACGCTCGGTAGCCGGCTGCAGCAGCAGGACCGACAGACCGACTGCGGCGAGCGTTCCCATCAGCCAGATCCGCCCCTGGGTTTTCAGGTGACGGAGCAGGAGAATGATGACGCAGCAGGCAATGCTGATCAGGATCACCTTAAGAGATCCGTATTCCGGCCAGAAATAGGGCTTCAGGAACAGGGACAGGGGGACGGCAAACGGCAGCAGGAAGAGGATATCGTACACAAATGCGATCATCACAGCACCTCCTGCAGGGATGCTTCGGTCCCGATGTGGTGGAGCGAGAATTCACGGGACCCGTCCCGGGATTTTTCTTCGGCTTCCGTTTCCGGAGCGATCATGTAAACGATCACGGGAACATGGGAGGTGTTGACCTGCTCCACCCATGAAACTTCCTCTGCGCCCCACTGGTGCACGACAAAGACCAGCAGCTTGTAGTCAAAAGCATTCCGGTCGCTGAGCTCCGCCAGCATCTGCAGCAGACTGTGATCATCACGGAAGATATAACGGAACATCTCGTCATAAAGAGCTTCGAAGCCGCGCTCGTCCCGTATGGTCTGCATACAGGTATGCACTTTCTGAAAGGACACATCTACCGGGATGTGGTTGCGGATATAATATTCCGACAGAGCAAGGACGGTCTCGATGATCTTGTTTTCGATCGCCAGAAAGTCCTCTTTGCGTTTGCCGTATCGTCTGCTGTCCATAAAAATGCCGATCCCGCTTTTTTCTTCGCCGATGCGTTCGCGGATCATCAGTTTCTGCATCACGGCGCTGGATTTCCAGTGGATAAAGCGCAATTCATCCCCGGCGAGATATTCCCGTACGGTGATATCCGGTTCGGTGCGGTTGACAAAGCAGTCGTGGTCGGCATCCGAAAAGGGATCCATACTGTCCAGCTCCGGAAGGTGTACCAGAGCCGGGGCCACGATCACGCTCAAAGGCTCCTTAATATTATAAGTAAAAGAGAAAATGCCGAGAAAGTCCCAGACGGTGATCTTTTTGATACCCACTTCATATTCTCCGCGGTAGCGGCACAGAAGCAGCGTGTTTCTTTTCACGGAAGCCTTGGGCGGCATCTCATAGATCACATCCTCTTCCAGATCCATGATCGTGGAAAAAGAGGAGTAGTACTTTATGCGCAGGGCGGAAAAGGAAAACGGACCCTCATTCTGAAGCGTGATATAAAAATCACTCGGCGTGCCGCTGACCATATTGCGGCCGTCGGTCCGCTGGTAGATCTTCAGGAACAGGATCACGTAGCCAATATAAAGAAAGGAAAAGACCGGCAGTAATAAAGCCAGCCACAGGAACAGATAAGTTACCGGGCCGCCGAAAAAGGAGATCCCGACCAGTGCCAGAAGCAATATGAGAATGTAGGCGATGAGCCGTTTGTTCATACGAGCCACCGCGCCTTATTCTACAGGGACCTTGATCGAAAGCAGCATTACCTGCAGCAGGTCTGCGGCCTCTTTTTTCTGCAGCTTCATCTCCGTGGAAAG
>JAFWRC010000298.1 GCA_017508825.1 Lachnospiraceae bacterium | reverse complement strand
GGGTAGGTCGGCTCGATACCCATCAGCACCAGGTTCTTCTCACCCTTGGCTGCTGCTTTATACAATTCATTCACGCAATGGAAATATTCCGCATCCACATAAGGATCCACCGGGCAAACCGCTACGGCTTCCTCCTCCGGAACTCCTTTCACATCGTGCAGATACGCCGTTGCCAGAGCGATCGCTGCAAAAGTATCTCTCCGACAGGGCTCCACGGAAATACCCACATCATTCCCCAGCTGGTTATGGATCTCCGATACCTGGGATTTAGATGTCGCTATGGTCACGGTCGCATCCGGATCCGTCTGTTTGATCTGCCCGTAAATGCGCTGCACCATGGACTGATAGCCATTCTCTGTTTTAAAGATCTTGATGAACTGCTTGGAACGGATATCGTTGGATAACGGCCAAAGACGCTTTCCGGATCCGCCGGATAATAATATGATGTTCATTTTATGTAGTCTCCTTCTGAAGTATAAATTATCGGTAGTTTGGTTTACCATAACAGATTATAGGGCAGCCCTATGGGATTGTCAAATAGGGTGCTCAGATAATCTCCTTTATTCGCTTCACGATCACATCGGCTGCTGCACGGTGTGCTGCATACCCGGGATGCCAGCGGGCCCCTACCGTCTCCGGTGTGGTGTCGGGGATTACCAGATACTCCACACGTGTATCGCCGCTTTCTTTTGTATACTCTGCGATCGCTTCTTTGATCGTAGCGCCCATCCGGTCGCCCAGTATACCGAAACACCACAGGATCTGTGCCTTCGGATTGTTTTTGCGCAGCATCACGAGAAAATCCCGCATCGCCTGCCGGATATTCTGCCGGTCCTCTTCATTATATACGTCCCCGTCCATACGCATCTTCGTCGTCTCCCCGGTCACGGGATCGGTATATGCGGGATTCTGGAACGCGCCGTCATCGTTGGTCCCCAGGTTCACGCAGATCACTTCCGGCTGCCACTTTGAAAAATCATTCTTTTCATGAAAGCCTGCCGGAGCAAAATTCTCCGCCGGTACCAGCCCGCAGATCTGTTCATAATACCGCGGGATCGTACACTTCTTCTGGTTATCCCACGATACATACGTCCCCCAGCCACTCTGGGAGACAATACGATACTCCGCATCCAGTTCCTTCGAGACCATATACGGGTACGAACGTACATGGCTGAAAAACATTGCGATCCAGTCTTCCTCTTTCGTATCCCCGATCGTACCTTCCGCCGAAGTCACGCTGTCACCGATGAACTCGATCTTATGCTTTTTCGGTGCCACCGGCAGAAGTTCCCCGTCCAGATACAGTCCATAGATCTTAATGCAATGCTTCGCATCGCCGTTCATCGCCTGCACTTCCTTGATGATACGCACGTTGGTGGGCTTTGCCGCGTTTCTTGCGCGGAACACGCACACCCGGCTTCGCTCCGGGCTTACCATCTGCCGCGTCAGAACAGCGCCGTTTACTTCAAACGCTACCCAGTTCTCCATCACATCATAAGGGCCTTCCATCTCCACCCACAGTTCGCTGCACTTCACGCACAGATCCAGAGAGGCTCCCGACCAGAGCAGCGTCAGCGGATCCCGGTCTGCCGTGGTACGCCCCTGGACACGATAATTCTCGGTTTCTGTTAATTTGATCGTTTTGAATTCCATTTTTCCTGTCCCCCTGTTTCTTAATAGATTACCTGTAGTTCTTTCTCTTACAAGACTAATACAGTCCCTGCACCGCGGCGTCCTGCCGCAGCAATTCCTTCAGTTTCTCTGCCTTCCCCACTGTGATCGTTTCGCCCGGTACCAGGAGCGGCTGCCCCGGCGGATATACCGAGACAAAACCTGCGCTGATACGTCCGGCAGCTTCCGATATGGGAAGCTTTTCCGCAGGCAGTTCCGCCGCTTCCGCGATCGTCAGCTCCTTCTCCTGCTCCGCAGTCTCTGTCATATATTTGCGCAGGCAGTCTTCCCGGATCACAGATACGCCCGGTTCCGCGGATGGTTGTGTATCGTTTTTCTCCCCTGCTCTCCGGACATCCTGCAGGATCTCCGGCTTGCGATCAAGCTTTTCCAATGCTTCTGCCAGCTTCCCGTATCCTTCCTCCGTATCGCATACGGTACAGATCAGAAGCACATATGCCGGAAGTGCCATTTCACACTGCACGCCTTCCGCCGCCAGCCATTCTCCAAGCGCTACACCGCTCTTACCGTCCGGCGGAAATACCAGGATCTTCCCTGTTTCCGGAACTGCCCCCAAGCTTTGCTTGGGGGAGCCCGCGCCGGCTTTGAGGCGCTTCAAAGCTTCGCCCTCAGGCGAAGTTTCCTTTTCTGCCCCCAAGCTTTGCTTGGGAATATTACTTCTTCCGAAGCAGTCCCAAATGCCGATCCGTTTCAGCCGGTGCAGGCGCTCGCTCAGCCGTTTGCGGCGTTCATAAAAATCCTTCCACACAGAAGCATCCCAATCCGATACCCGCTCCACGCAGTCATCGATCGACGCCATCAGCAGATAGGACGGAGAGGAGGTCTGATAGATGCTTAAGAATCTCTGTATTCTTTCCGCGGGCACTCTTTCGCTGCCCAGATGCAGCAGCGCCGTCTGTGTCGGCGCCGGCAGGGTTTTATGAACACTCATCACGACCACATCTGCGCCTTCCTGCAATGCGCTCTTCGGAAGATACTCCGAAAACCCCAGATGCGCTCCATGGGCCGCGTCCACGATCAGCGGAATGTTCCTGCTGTGAAGATATGCAGCGATCCCCGCCAGATCCGACGAAAAACCGTCGTAGGATGGTGATGTCAGAAACACCGCTTCGACCTGCGGGTCACGTTCCACTGCTTCCCGCACTTCTGCCTCATCCACACCGAGACCGACCCTGCCGGCCGCTCCGCATTCCGCCTGTCTGCCATAGAGATAGCGTACCTTCAATTCCCGAAGCTGTACCGCATGATAGGCCGAGCGATGGGATGCCCTCTGCATAAGGATCGTGCCGCCCTTTGTTACCGCTGCCGAAACAGCTGCCAATACGCCTGCCGTGCTGCCGTTTACCAAAAAGAAACTCTGCTGCGCACCATATAAGGAAGCTGCCCTCTCCTGCGCCTCCCGAAGGATCCCTTCCGGTGCATGCAGATCATCCAGTCCGGGGATCTCGGTAAAGTCCCGCGCAAACCACTGTGCAAAAAAAGGGAGCATCCCTTCCCCATTCCGTTTATGCCCCGGCATGTGAAAAGGATAAACTCCCTTTTTGCTGTATTCTTCTATCTGCTCCAGTAATGTTCCCAACACACCCTCATCATTCCGTTCCCGCATTCGGATCCTCTGCAGGCGCCGGGGCCGGTGTAGCTTCCGGTGCTGCATTCGGGTCCACCACCGTTCCGTCCGGATATACGATCACGCCACCCGGATAGATCGCTGTGCCATCCGGATACAGGATGATACCGTTCGGTAACAGGAATGTGCCATCCGGCAGATAAACGGTTCCCTCCGGGAATGCCGGTACTTCTGTCTGCGTCGGTGCCAGTGTCGGTTCTTCCTCGATGATAGTAGGTCCCGGTGTCGGCGTCGGTGTTTCGCTCGGCCCCTCTTCTGTAGGTTCCGGCTCTTCCGGTTCCGGCTCGGATACGATATAGCGTTCGTCCAGGTAATAACAGATGACCGGACATCCGACATAGACCATATCATAGATCTTTGCCGCCGCGGATGTCGGCAGGTTCACACAGCCATGAGATCCGCTGTACTGGTAAATATTTCCGCCGAAACGGGATCTCCAGGATGCATCATGCAGACCAATGCCTTTATTGAACGGCATCCAATACTTCACCGGTGTGGCATAATCCGGTCCGCGGAGCACGGCATTACGCGCCTTATAAAACACCGCATGGATGCCTGCCGGTGTATCGCAATGCTTGGCCACGCTGCCGGTCACACACTGCGTCGTATACGTCACTTCACCTTTGTCTACCACATAGACTGTCTGATTGGTGATATCCACTTCCACATAGAAATCACCGATATCACTCTCACCGAAAGCTGCGCCCTTGGAATACCAGACCGGTTCACGCTCGGTCTTCGCTCCGTCCAACAGTTCGCTCTTGAGCTGCTCTGCTTCCTCTTCTACATTGATCTTCCAGCCGAATTCGCCCTTGGGCAGTTTTAACAGATATCCGTCTACCGTGGTAAAGTTTTCGTCTTTCCGGTAGGTACTGTACTTCTCATCAACCTGTTCCAGATACTCGGAGACTTTTGCCTCATTCAGGGAAACACTGCCGCCGACTTCATCGACCCATTCCCCGAAAACAGAAAAATCCACGACTTCCTTATCATCGCCGATGGTATAAGTCACTTCCGCTTCGGTAAAAGAATTCAGCTTATCCAGCTCCGCCGTAAGCGTCGCATCATCCGAACGGACTGCCGGTTCGCGGTAGCATCCGTTTTCATCCAGGTCCACCTGATCCAAATGCTGCAAAACGGCATTCTGCACGCTCTGCTGCATACGCTCCGGTATGATCACCGTCCCCTCTTCTTCGGGTACGATCACATACCGGTGTTCATTCTTATCAAAACCGCCCAGATATGCATCCTTGGGCTGTACCATATTTTCCGTCTGAAGAAAACTGATCCCATCCAGTTTCTGTGCCAGCAATGTTCTGTCAAAATCGACGGTACGATCGGAAGTGTGATCCTCTACGGCAAAGAAACTCATCGGCCACAGGAACGGGTTCTGTTCCTGCTTGATCTGCCCCATGGTTTTTGTATAGACACACTGAAAACCGATATCCTGCGCGGTAAGCACCGCCTCAGCGCCCCCGCGTCCCAGGATCTTTATGCTGTATTGCATATCCTCGCTGCTGCGTCTGCTCTCGGCTTCCGACGGTGAAAGATTGCCATACGAAACACCGCCCACGCGTGTGTTATAGAACAGGTGTGAACTGTAATAAAATGCCACACCAAAATAGACTACTGCCAGTACTCCGAGTACAGCGATCCCGATGATCACTCCTGTTTTCTTTTTCATAATCTGCATCCCTAAATAACCGACTAAAACAATGGCTAAAAAAATCGTAGCAATGATTATACACTATCGCAGGATATATTACAATACTAAATTATATCTACTCCGAACGCTTTGCAGCCCCGCAGTACTCCGGATACTTACACTATATTAATCTGCGGATCGCCACATATTCCCGGTAATTTGCTCTGGAAACCTTGATACCGCTGCGCTCCGTGCTGGCATGCACGATCATCCCGTTCCCGATATAGATCCCTACATGTCCCGGGTAACAGATCACATCACCCGGCTGGGCCGCATCGATCCCGGAAACTTCCTTTCCCGCGCTGCGCAGAGCGTAGGATGTACGGGGTACCTTATAACCGAATTCCTTATATACCGCAAATACAAATCCTGAGCAGTCCGCCCCGTTGGTCAGGCTGGTTCCGCCCGCCACATAAGGGTTTCCGATAAACTTGCATGCAAATGCCGCGATGGATTTGCCGGTATCCCCTCCGTTTGCCGCATAAATAGAGGAGATATCATACGTCGTGGAACCCGTTGTGGTGATCGTGCCGGACTCCCGGCTCTCTGCTACCGAGCTTTCCGCCGATTCCCTGGCGGCCTCGGATGCCTTCTTCTCGTCCTCTTCCACCTGCCGTCTGGCTTCTTCCTCAATCTGCTTTCTTTGTTCTTCTACCTGTTTTTTAGCCTGTTCTTCTGCCTGTTTGCGGGCCTGCTCTTCTGCAAGCTTCCTGGCTTCTTCCTCTGCCTGTTTTCTGGCCAGTTCTTCCGCCAGTCTCTTTGCTTCTTCCTCTGCCTTTTTGCGGGCCTCTTCCTCCGCGCGTCTTCTTGCTTCTTCTTCCGCTTTTCTGCGGGCTTCTTCTTCCAGACGCTTGATCTCGGCATTTTGTGCCCGGATCTGTTTGGCGTATTCCGCAGCCTGTGCCTGTGCCGTGCGGATCTCCGCAGCAAAATCATCCGAGACCTCTTTCAGCTCGGCGATCACACCTTCCATATACTGCTGTTCTTCTTCGCGGTCCTTCTCCAGTCCCAGCAGTTCTTCATGTTCTTCTTCCAATACCACTTTCCGGTCTGCCACTTCCTGTACCGTTTCCTGGTACTGTGCCAGCATTTCCCGGTCATATTCATACAGTTTTTCGATATAATCTGCCTTTGTCAGCATATCCGCATAACTTTCCGCCTGCATGAGCATAGCGGCATAATTGCTCTCGCCCTCTTCATACATATAACGGATACGGATCTTCATCGCTTCATACTGATCAAGCGCCCTCTGCTCTGCTTCCTCAAGCAGGATCCGGGATGCCTCGATCTCGATCTCTTTATCGTCGATCTGGCCCTCCAGCACTTCGATCTCGGCCATTACCTGTGTCAGCGCCTCGCTTACCTCAGAGATCTGCGCTTCCACATCCTCCTGCTCCGCCGCCAGTTCTTCCAGAGTAGCATTCACCTCGTCCAGCTCTGCCTGCGTCTCATCCCGTTCGTCTCTCACATCGTCGATGTCCGGATCGGCATACACAGTCAGTGTACCGTTCATCAGTACCAGCGATGTACAGCCTGCTATTATCAATTTTCGGATTTTATCTCTTTTTGCTGTAGTTAACATAAATATTATAATACCATATCAGTCTTCCAGCCGCAAGCACACAAGGAAACGATTTCCGTTTTCCTCCAGCATTTTCGCGGCATCTCCGCGTCCGATCTTGTATACCTGGTCACCGTTCTCACGCCCCGGCGGATTCAGGACCACGATGTTCAGCTCATTATATCCGATCAGCAGCATGCCGCTGCCGTCTTTATACTGCATCAATACCGGGATATCCTGCGCGGTATAGTACAGCATCGCATCCGGTGATACCCCGGACAGATCCAGGATCTCTGCCGTCTGCAGCGCATCTTCAAAGATCTTCCGTGCAGATGCACCATCCTCCATCTGCTCCATCGTCTGCATATGCACTCCCAGATAAGCCAGCATGGTATCCACACTCGCTGCCTGCACCGCCAGAGGAATATCGCCCGAAGATACCGGCGTTACGGATCCGCTGATCGCCATGATCTGGTTTTTCGCCGGAAGTGTCCTTCTCCGGTATATGACACTCCCCTTCGCATCACGTACGACTCCGCTGCCGAGCGCGACCGCCGCCACCGGCTCATACGCATTGTCATAGATCCCCTGCAGGTGTCCTCTCTGATACAGGCAGTAGTACGGATGGCTTTCCGTTTTTTCCGGTTCCGCGATACGCTCCCCTTCAAAGATCACAAAGCGAGGATCCAGGATCTGCATAGAGGACGTCTTGATCTCGGTGCGCACCGCCAGCTGCACGATCGTTTCAAAACGCTCCGTGACTGCTGTTTCGATCGTATTTTTCGTACTTCCGTTTTTGCTGTTATTCAGGATCTGATCATCCGCATACGCCTGCAACTCCCCGTTTTCACCCATAACAGCACGATGCAGCGTGATCATACCGTCGCTTACATCCACTCCGGTAATAAATACCCCATCCTGGGAGTATTCCTTCAATATCGCGCCTTCCTCATCACGGATACAGACACTGTGCATCGCAAACAGCGTATGACCGCTGAGATCCTCCCGGATATCCCCGGCTCTTGCGATTCCGTATACCAGATCATTTCCGAAAAAGGTAATCGGGATCACCCTTTCCCCTTCCCCTGCCCGGACCGTACTCTCCACATCCGTCATCAGGTTTTTGAGCATCAGCTCTTTTGCGTCGTACAGATCCGTACTGCAGCTCCAGGCCGCCATCATCCCGTCTTCCGAAGAAACCACCCCGCCGATGGGCAGGTTCCGCGCCAGTTCATTGCATCCCGTTCCTTCCATGGAAACCTCATAAATACTGTTTCCAAACAGGACATGCATACCATGCTCTCCCACAAAAGCCAGCCGGTCCATGTCATATTTCAAAAATTCATAGGAACCGTCATACGGCACAAATACTTTTTCCTCCACGGAATTGACCGTACTGTCGTATTCATAGACCGATACACCCATCCGGCCCTCGCGGCTGCCGGAATTCATATATCCGTACACCATAAAAATGATATTTCCGGTCTCCTGTACCTGACAGATCCGTATGTCATGCATCCGTGCCGTCTCGCGACGATCCGTCAGATCATCCCCATAGAAACTGAATACCTCTGCGATACGATTATCCGCTACGTCATAAGAAAACAGGCGGCCGCAGTTTACAAAAGCCAAAGTATTGCCGTCCACACTTTCCATTTTCTGCACGTCGGTGTCCGTGATCCCCAGCACGATCTTGTTGCCGGCAATGATGGAAGCCACATCCGGCACGCCTTCCTTTTTCTCCTGTTCCCCAAGCGTAAAGATCTGGTCCATCGTACGCTCGTAATCCAGCAGAAACATCCGCTCCGCCCCCAGACGAAGGCGGAAACACTCTTCCACAAAATAACTTCGCACTCTCGTCTCTTCCGGGATCTGCACAATATAATCCAGACAGATCTGCGCGGTTTCCTCATCGATATCCTTTACGGATGCCATAGGCTCCGTCAGACGCTCCACCGGAAGATTTCCCCAAAAGACCTGACCCGAACCGGAATGAATATCTACCTTATGAAAGGTCGAGTTATCTCCCTGCGCATTGCTTTCCAGGTAGGTCGGCAGTTCCGTTGCGCCCCGTCCGCGGTCAAAGGTAAGCTCACTGAAATGATAGGCAAATTCCAGCTTATCCGATAAAGCGCAATCCGCATTACACAGCAGCTGTGTATAATAATACAGCTTCGCGCCTGTTTTTGTTTCCAAGATCAGACACAGGGAATACTCTGCGTTCTTTCGCATAAGATCTTTCAGGGAAAGACTGCCGCGAATGGTGTCCTCGTCTCTCGCATAATCAAAGATCTGTGTATCTTCGATCAGTCTTCCATCCCGAAGGGAACGCAGCTTAAACGAGATCCGCTCCATCTCCGTCCCGTAGGTATCCACGACAAACTCCAGCTTCCGGTTCTCCGGAAGCGGCGTGATGTGTTCTCTTACCTTTGATACGTCCATCTCCTGTGCATACCCGCGCATTCCGTTGAATTTCATACCATCACACAGAAAATGTACCAGCGGAAACGTCGCATCCGGCATCTCTGTGGTCATATCCGTATTGCCCCGGTTCATAAAGGAACTCAACACGAAAAGAGAGAGGATGAAGACCCCCCCACAGTAGATGATACGCAATATTCCTTTGCTGATGTGGTATCCTTTACTTCTCATAATAAAAATACGCTACTGTGCAGAACAGCCACAAAATACATTTCCCCCTTCGGTTTCCCAAAGGGGGATCTCATAATTTCTTAAATAATTATTTAATACTTACTTTAAAGCCTGTATACGGGCAATTGCTCGCTTGAGCGCCACCTCAGCCCGATCCAGATCCACGCCGTCATCTCTCGCCGCGATTCGCTCTCTGGCTCTCTGTTCCGCCGCAGTTGCACGGCTTTCATCAATCTCGCCGGGCCATTCGATCAGCTCTGCAAGGATCGTTACCTTATCCTGCAGGATCTCTGCGAAGCCCGCATGCAATGCTGCTTTTTTCTCACCTTCTGAAGTAGTGATCGTAAGCACTCCCGGACTGATGATCACGGTCAGGGGAACATGGTTTGCATAGATACCCAGTTCGCCTTCCGTTGTATTAAATTCGACCATCTCCACCGGAGCTTCAAAAAAGATACGCTCCGGAGTGACGACTTTCAAGTGAAATGTTGTGTCTGCCATTCGACTTCACCTTAATTATATCAAAATTTAATTATTTCTTATTTGCTCTCTCGACAACCTCGTCGATGCTTCCTGCATTCAGGAATGCACTCTCCGGGATGTTATCGTGCTTGCCGGCCAGGATTTCCTTGAAACCACGGATTGTCTCGGCAATCGGCACATATTTGCCTTCAATACCGGTAAACTGGGTTGCCACAAAGAACGGCTGGGACAGGAAACGCTGTACTCTTCTCGCGCGGCTTACCACCAGCTTGTCGTCTTCGGAAAGTTCGTCCATACCGAGGATGGCAATGATATCCTGCAATTCCTTATATCTCTGCAGGATCGCCTGCACGCCACGTGCCACTTCGTAATGCTCCTGACCTACGATACGCGGATCCAGGATACGGGATGTAGAATCCAGCGGGTCTACGGCCGGATAGATACCCTGCTCGGAGATCGCACGGGACAGTGTCGTCGTCGCATCCAGATGAGCAAAGGTTGTTGCCGGAGCCGGGTCCGTCAAGTCGTCGGCCGGTACGTATACCGCCTGTACGGAAGTGATGGAACCGTTCTTGGTCGATGTGATACGCTCCTGAAGCGCGCCCATCTCTGTCTGTAGCGTCGGCTGATAACCTACGGCAGAAGGCATACGGCCGAGAAGTGCGGACACCTCGGAACCTGCCTGTGTGAAACGGAAAATATTATCGATGAACAGAAGGACGTCCTTACCGCCTTTATCACGGAAGTATTCTGCCATGGTCAGGCCGGTCAGACCAACTCGCATATGTGCCCCGGGCGGCTCATTCATCTGTCCGAAGATCATAGCCGTCTTGTCAATAACGCCGGACTCACTCATTTCATGATACAGATCGTTACCTTCACGTGTACGCTCACCTACACCGGTGAATACGGAGAAACCGTCGTGCTCGGTAGCGATGTTGCGGATCAGCTCCTGAATAAGCACCGTCTTACCTACACCTGCACCGCCGAACAGACCGATCTTTCCACCCTTCTGATACGGGCAAAGCAGGTCAACGACCTTAATACCGGTCTCCAGCATCTCCTGCTCCGTGGACTGCTCTTTAAATGCCGGTGCCGCTCTGTGGATCGGCTCATATTCCACACCTTCCGGCGCGGGTTTGTTATCGATCGGTTCACCCAATACGTTAAAGATACGCCCCAGTGTCTTCTCACCTACCGGTACACGGATCGGGCTTCCGGTTGCAATGGCATCCATACCGCGGACCAGACCGTCCGTCGGTCCCATAGCCACGCAGCGTACCGTATCATTTCCCAGATGCTGCGCAACCTCTACAACCAGGTTGCTGCCATCCTGACGTCGGATGCGGATTGCCTCGTTGATCTCGGGCAGGCTGTCCTCAAATTTCACATCGAGCACTGCACCGACGATCTGTGTCAGTCTGCCTTTCTTTTCCTCTGCCATGTTATTGTCCTTTCTACTTTATGATTACTCTTAAGAAATTGCATCTGCTCCGGCAATGATCTCCGTAAGCTCGGTTGTGATCTTGCTCTGTCTTGCACGGTTGTACAAAAGTGACAGGTGATCGATCATCTCAGATGCATTATTGGTCGCATTATCCATCGCCTGCATACGGGCGCCGTTCTCACTGGCCTGCGCTTCAATGAGCGCACCGTACACCATACTGGAGATGTACTTCGGGATGATCAGGTTCAGAGCCTCTTCATCCTCCGGCTCAAAGTTCATCGGTACATCCACGACTTCCCGTTCCTTATCGTCCAGCTCACTGTCATGGATCTCCACCGGCAGGAGTTTGAGCATAGTCGGAACATGACTTACCGTATTCTTAAAGAACGTATATGCCAGATAGATCTCTCCGATCTCACCCTTTTCAAATGCTTCAAGCAATTCCTTTGTAACGGTCATACCGTCACGATAGGTCGGTGCCTCGATCGCTTCGGAGAAATCCCGCATCACCTCATAGCCTTCCCGGAGCATTGCATCTTTGCCTTTTTTACCAATGGCATAGATCACGGTATTCTTTTTGTCAAATTCAGGATCTCTGGTCACCAGTTTGATCACATTAGAGTTGTATCCGCCGGCCAGACCTTTGTTGGATGTGATCATGACCACGGCACGCTTATCACTCTGTCCGCCCTTCATATACGGGTGTTCCAGATCTCTGGATCTTGCGAGGATCGACGTAACGGTATTGTACAGTTCATTAAAATAAAACATGGACTGTTCCGCACGTGCCTTCGCACGCTGCAGTTTTACCGTGGATACTAGTTTCATAGCCTTGGTGATCTGCTGCGTGCTCTCAACACTGCTCTTACGTCTTTTGATGTCTCTCATCGACGCCATAACTACATTACCTCATAGGAACGATCATTCATTCCTCTGCTTCAAAATGATTCTTAAAAGACTCGATCGCTTTGATGAGTTTCTCTTCAATCTCCTTGGACATCTCCTTCTCCGTACGGATGGATTCAGGGATCTCCGGATACTTGGTATCGATATACTCAAACAGTTCACTCTCAAAACGCTGAATATCGGCAACTGCCACATCCAGCAGATACTTCTTGGTAGCTGCATAGATGATGATGATCTGATACTCGACCGGCATCGGCTTATACTGCGGCTGCTTGAGCATCTCACGGATACGCTCACCCTGTGCCAGACGCTCCTTGGTGTCGGCATCAAGCTCGGATCCGAACTGGGAGAATGCTGCCAGCTCACGATACTGCGCCAGCTCCAGACGGATCGGACCTGCAATCTTCTTCATTGCCTTGATCTGTGCGGAACCGCCTACACGGGATACCGACAGACCGGCGTTGATCGCCGGACGGAAACCAGAGTTGAACATTTCGGTCTCCAGATAGATCTGACCGTCCGTAATGGAGATAACGTTGGTCGGAATATACGCAGATACGTCACCTGCCTGCGTCTCAATGATCGGCAGTGCCGTTAAAGAACCGCCGCCGTATTCTTTGTTCATACGTGCTGCACGCTCCAACAGTCTGGAGTGCAGGTAGAATACGTCACCCGGATATGCCTCACGCCCGGGCGGACGTCTCAGCAACAGGGAAAGTGTACGGTATGCCGTTGCGTGCTTACTTAAATCATCGTAGATAACAAGCACATCCTGACCGTTGTCCATCCATTCCTCACCGATCGCACAGCCTGCATAAGGAGCGATGTACTGCAGCGGTGCCAGCTCGGAAGCCGTTGCCGCCACGATCGTGGTATAGTGCATAGCGCCGTACTCTTCGAGTGTTTTTACGATAGATGCGATGGTCGAAGCCTTCTGACCGATCGCAACGTAAATACATTTTACGTTCTGTCCCTTCTGATTGATGATCGTATCGATCGCGATGGCCGTTTTACCGGTCTGGCGGTCACCGATGATCAGCTCACGCTGTCCGCGTCCGATCGGCACCATAGAGTCGATCGCCTTGATACCTGTCTGCAAAGGGGTATCTACGGACTGTCTTGTGATAACGCCGCTTGCCACGCGCTCGATCTGACGGAACTTTGTGGTATTGATGGGTCCCTTGCCGTCAATTGGCTGTCCCAGAGCATTTACCACGCGGCCCAGCATCTCATCGCCTACCGGTACTTCTACCACGCGTCCGGTCGTCTTTACGGTATCGCCTTCGTTGATGTTCCGATGGCTTCCCAAAAGCACGGCACCCACGTTGTCCTCTTCCAGGTTCATGACCATGCCGTATACTTCGCCGGGAAATTCCAGCAGCTCGCCCTGCATCGCATTCTGTAGGCCGTGTACACGGGCAATACCGTCCGCCACCTGAATGACAGTACCCACTTCAGAGACTTCCAGCTTATCGGCGTATCTCTTGATCTGATCCTTGATCACCGAACTGATTTCTTCTGGTCTTAAATTCATGGATCTGTTCTCACCTTTCTGAAAAATTATGAAACCAAGCGGTCCTTTAAGCCGATACTTTATTCAGCTCCCGCTTTAATCCGTCCAGCTTTGTCCGGATACTGCTGTCTACTACATGGTCACCGATGCGGATCACCAGACCGCCGATCAGCGCCGGATCCACCGCATAATGCATTTCCATTGTCTTATAAGAAGTCGTGGCCAGCAGTTTTGCCTCGATCTCTTTTTTCTCTTCGGCATCCAGTTCCATTGCCGAACGTACATAGCCTACCCCGATGCGCTTGTGTTCCTTTACCTTACCCATAAAATGTGCAAGGATCGCATCCAGCTCTGCGTAACGGTCTTTCTTTAACAACAGGGAAAGAAAACCGGTCAATTCCGCATCTGCGCGTCCGGAAAATACTTTCTCCAGCACCGCCTGTTTCTCTTCCTTCGTCACCTTAGGATGGTTCATCAATGCGGTAAAGTCCGGATTCTGCGCAAGGATCTGCTGCAGGGCAGTCACTTCATCATAGAAAGCGTCTACCTTGTTTTCTTCCAGAGCCAGGGAAAATAAAGCGTCCCCGTAGGTTGCCGAAACTAACTTTGCCATGTATCGTTACCTATTTCCTTCAGTGTTTCCTCAACAAGACTTTTCTGAATTGTTGTATCGATCCGTCCTGCTACCACCTTCTGTGCCATCAGTGACGCAATGTTGATCATTTCCTGCTTCACTTCTTCACCCACACGCTGCTTTTCCAGCTGCGCCTCTTTCTGGGCACGCGCGATGATGGCTTCCGCCTCTTTCTTTGCCTCGGAGATGATCTTATTCTCGTTAGCAAGAGCACGTTTACGCGCATCGCTCATGATCTGTTCCACTTCTACATCGACATCGCGAAGCTTCGCCTCATACTCTTCCTTCAGTTTCAGCGCTGCATCCTTATCGTTCTGCGCCACGGCGATATCGTTCTGGATACGATTACGCCGGTCCTCCAGCAGTTTCCTGGCCGGATTGAACAGGTTGTAGGAAAGTATCAGGAAAAGTACGAATACCGCAAGAAGTGTCAGACCGGAATCAAACAGAAGCTGCAGATCCAGGTCGAACAGACGCGTATATCCTTCTTGTGCGTTAAGCAACATGTACAGTTCCATACTTGAATTCTCCTTCGCTCTCCTTACGGCATCAGCGGCTTAACGAATAACAGCAGCATTGCGATCAACAGACCGTACAGACCTGTGGTCTCGGCAACTGCCTGTCCCAAAAGCATGGTAGATGTAACATCACCCTTAGCACCCGGGTTGCGGCCTACTGCAGCAGCAGCATGACCTGCAGCGATACCCTGGCCTACACCAGGTCCGATACCTGCGATCACGGCCAGACCTGCACCGATTGCAGAGCAGCCCAAGATAAAGTTTTCATTAAACATGCCATCCATAAAAATCTTCCTCCTTATATGTTTGATGGTTTTGTTTTCTTAAATTAGTAAACGAACTTTGTTCGTTTACTTGCGCCGACCGCAGATGCTGCGAAGCGGCATATATACCTCTCTGCGGTCGTGTGCATCCGCCGGAGGCATTATTTTAAACGCAATTATTGCGTTTAAAATATATTTATTTATGCCTTGACTTCTTCCCCGACAGCATCGGAAATGTAAGTCATGGTCAGCATACAGAATACGTAAGTCTGGATCGCACCGGAGAACATATCAAAGTAGACATGCAGCACTGCCGGCCACGCATATGCGATCACTTTCAGCAATCCGTATACCAGTGCCATCATAACGGTACCGGACAGTACGTTTGCAAAAAGACGCAGGGACAGCGAGATCGGAACCGCGAAATCACCGATCAGGTTGATCGGCAGCCAGAACGGCCAGGGATCACACAGTCCCTTCAATACACCGATCGGCTTCTGATATTTAAATTTGCAGACGGTGATCAATGTAAATGTGAGCACACCCAAAGGGAAAGTCACACCGTAATCCGCTGTAGGCGGACGCAGTCCGAAAAGACCGGAAATATTGCTGAACAGGATAAAGATAAAGATCGTTCCGATATAATTGCGGAACTTATAAGCGCTCCAGCCCATGGTTGAGCTCACCAGCTTATCCAGGAGCTCTACGATCAGCTCTACGATGTTCTGGAAGACGCCCGGCACTTCCGCGCCTTTGGTGATCGCATGCTTTGCAAAAAACGAAAACACGATCAATGTAAGTACAACGATCAATGTACAGATATGTGATGTGGTGATCCAAAGCGTATGCCCTCCCAGTTCAATCGAGAAGACACCCTCGATCATAAACCCCAGATCATTCGCCGATAACAACATACCAGTCCCCATAATATCAGAACCTTCCTAATAGTTTTTATGATTTAGATCCGTCCGCCGGATCCTCGGTTTCTTTCTTTTTACCATACAGGCGGTCCTGTTCCTCCGCAGAGACCATCTCCCGGAAAAACACTTCCTTCCCGCAGACCTTTTCCGAGATCTTATGGGTATACGGTTCGATATACGCCGACAGTTTCAATGTCATCAAACCCACAAAGATCGTGATCGGATCCGCCCATCCGCTCAGTGCTGCGGCGATCATCACCAGCGCTGCCGTAAAATACCTTAACAGATATCCCAGGCGCATGGTTTTTTCTGCTCCCGCCTCACCCACAGAGAGCGCCCTGTTGATCGTATGTTCCATATGTGCTGCCATCGCGATCGCGCCGATCACGCCGACCAGCAATCCGGCACTATGATATGCTTTATTGTCAAATGCCGCAAGCAGTACGATCTCTGCCACTATGCCAAAAACCAGCACACCGATCCACAATTCGATCAGCGTATAATGTTCGATCCACTTTTCTTTCATTCGATATCTTTAGGCAGTTTCGAAACAGTCCCCTGTCCGGTATCGCCCTTCATTTCAGCATTGTGCCCATCCTCTTCTGTCTGCAGTGCATCCTTCTGCGGATTGGCAAAATATCGCTTAGCGAATACATATACATTACGGAATCCGGCAACCGCGCCGATAAAGAACAACACGATCGTCCAGTATGCCGTTCCGAAATGCCGGTCCGCCCAACGTCCGGCAAAAAAACACAGGAAGATCGGAACCAGCATGTTAATCCCAAATTGGGAGATCATACTCAGCAGTCGGACCGTTTGCCGCTTTTCCTCCTGCTTTTTGGCTTTTCTCTCTTCTGAGACGTACAAGCGCTGTCCTCTCCACCTCGTTTTAGGTATACAGAACCCACAATATGATATTATATCGTTTAATTGTGAAATTGTCTATAGTAGATAGAAAAAAACCGCACCCATAAGGGTGCGGTCAATAAGTGCCTTACTAAGATTTAATCTGCTACATACGGCATCAGTGCCACGTGACGTGCGCGCTTGATTGCCAGCGTAAGAGCACGCTGATGCTTTGCGCAGCAACCGGTCACTCTTCTCGGCAGGATCTTTCCACGCTCGGATACATACTTCTTCAGCTTTGCTGTATCCTTGTAGCTGATCTCATTATCCTTGCCACAGAACACGCAAACCTTTTTACGTCTGCGGATACCTGTGGTATTACGTCTCTTCGGCGCTTCGCCTCTGTCAGACTCTTTATTGAATGCCATGATATCTTCCTTTCCTATTCATGCACAGCCTTACAAGATCTTAATTGCCGAACGGAATCTCATCATCAATGCCGTCCGGGATGTTCATAAACCCTTCGTCCGCGCCTGACGGTGCTGCAGACGGTCTGGAGTAATCTCCGCCGCCCTGGCCGCCGTTTGCATTCTTACTCTCTGCAAATTCCTGGTCATCCACGATCACATCCGTAGTATAGACCTTCTGGCCTTCCTTATTGGTATAGCTGCCGGTCTGCAGTCTGCCGCTTACGGCAATCTTGATTCCCTTGTGGAAATACTTCTCCGCAAATTCACCCGCCTTGCCAAATGCAGTGCAGTTGATAAAATCTGCAGTCTGCTGATCTCCGCCGGCATTGGAACGGCTGTTTCGCCGATCTACTGCCAGAGTATACTTTGCGATCGCCATGGAACCATTTGCGCCTTGTGAATATCTGACTTCCGGGTCTCTTGTAAGACGTCCCATCAATATAACTTTGTTCATTTACTCAATCCTTCTTTCTTTATGCCTCGTCCTGTCGAACGCATAAATAACGGATTACATTCTCCATCAGTCGAACACGATCTTCAACTTCCTTCGGAGTAGTGCTGTCCGCATCGAAGTGGATGAAGTAGTAGTAAGCTTCTTTATTGTTCTGGATCTCGTAAGCAAGCTTCTTCTTGCCGCCGTCTTCAACATCTGCAATCGTACCACCGAATCTCTCGATGTACCCCTTACATTTGTCGACGGTAGCATTTCTCTGTTCCTCTTCGAGTTTAGCGCTGACAACAACGGCTAATTCGTATTTGTTCATGCTACTCTTTACCTCCTTTTGGTCTGGCCCGATGCTCAGTGCACCTGCCGAATGGCCCCTCCCTTACGAGGAGCAAGGATATTCACGGAGTTTTATCTTAACACGCCCCCAGGTGTTTTGCAAGAAGATTTTTCTTTTTTTCAAAAATTGTGCATCTTCCATTTGACAACTACAAGATATTGTAATTTTTGTAATTCGTCCATTTATTTTGTAAATATTTTGTAAATAATCTTAATTTTTGTAGATAATATTCGATATATATGTTAGTATATGAGTATGAAACATATATTGTATATTCAATTAAAAGGGCAAAGCAGTAGAAATTCTGTGACGCAAAGCTATAGGGCCTGTTAAATGGCAGCCAGCTGCATTTCATGATTTTAACCACTTTGCCGAAGCAAAGTGGTTTTTTACTTGCTATGAGGGAACAGGAGGAGTAAACTATGAAGAAACAATTATTAAGAAAGAACAATCAAGGTTTTTCACTGGTAGAGCTGATCATCGTGATCGCGATCATGGCAGTGCTGGTAGCATTGGTCACGCCGCAGCTTCTGCAGTATATCGACAAAGCCAAAAAAGTAAAGGACATCGAATGTGCCCGCGTACTCGGAACCGCATTTGAAAGAGTACTGTTCACAAACGAAGACGCATATGACCAGTGGTATGCTTATCTGCTGAACGGCAAGGCCAGAACGGTCCGCTATACGGTAACAGATAATGACGGCAATACCTATGACATCGGTAATATGTATGAGTTCACAATGGATACCGGTCTCAGCAACAGCCGTTACGGCATCATCCGCAATGCCCACAGATCCACAGATCTGAACAAATGCACGCAGGCGATCATCGACGAGCTGACGCAGAATAACCTGTACATATCCTATCGTAAGTACGGTATTAATGAATTCCGTATCGCTATGAATTTGGAAACCGGCCGTCCGGAAGTCTGGGTTTGCCCGGTACCTGCCGGAACTGACGGAGAAGGTTACGGCAACGGATGGGTTTATCTTCGTCTTTGGCCGGAGCCGGATCCCAGATACCTGGCTGATTGGAAAGAAAATCCTCCGACTGCAACCAATGCCTGGGGCGGAAATGATCGTGGAAAAACCACTACCACCCGAAAAGATGAACGAACCTTTGATAATGTATACTAAATGCTCTGTAATCTGATCTACAACCGCCCGGAGGCGGAACCAAACAAAAACTATATCGGCTTCTACCGGCGTGCCTGTACACGCCGGGGAGTCGATTTTTTAGTACTGTATAAAGAAGATATTGACAGCGGTATCACTCCTCTCCCACAGCAGGGGTTTGCCATCAACCGCACGCGGGACCTTTCCTTAACCAAAGCTCTGGAAGCCAAAGGAATCCCTGTATTCAATAACAGCACGGTCACACTGCTCGGAAATGACAAGCTCGCCGCGCTTCATTATATGGAAGAAGCCGGACTGCCTGTCCTGAGAACTGCGGAACATCCGGAGGATCTTGACTGTTATCCCATCATCATGAAAAGCCGGGACGGACACGGAGGTACGGAAGTATTCCTGCTGCATTCCCCGGAAGAGGCTGCCGTATGTCAGCAACAGGCTCTTCGCGCCAGGGCCAGGCTGGCAAGCAGCACAACAGATGCTTCTGCCACCGCAGATAATCCCGGTATCCGCTGGATCTATCAGGAAATGGCCGATACCCCGGGGAAAGACCTGCGTGTCTATATCACCGGCAACCGCATTACTGCTGCGATGCTGCGTACATCCATAACCGATTTCCGCAGCAATTTCTGCCTTGGCGGAAAAGCATCCGTCTACACACTTTCCCCGGAAGAAGAAGCCATTGTCAAAAAAACAATGTCCGGTCTCTCGATCGGACATTGCGGTATGGATTTCTTATTTCACAACGGGCATCTCGTCTTCAACGAACTCGAAGATGTGGTCGGTTCCCGTATGCTCTATACTTATACGGATATCGATGTCGTCGATGACTACATCCGTTATATATTGTCTGCATTATAATCACAGGATCGGTCAGACCAGATATCCCCGGTTTGTTCCGGCGGCGCTGCTGCCGGTCATCACATCATGTTTTCCGTAAGTCATCCCGGCATACACCACATCGGTATTTTTCATCAAAGGTCCGGACGTATCTGTCTTCGCCGCCTCCGCATACGCGTCCCGCAGACATTGCATGATCCGGATCACCGCCGGGATTGGTTCCACGCTCCGTCGGATATCCGCCCGGATCAGTTCCCGTTCCACGAAACGATACAGCTGGTAGGTACTCTGCGCGATCTCATAATCCAAATGCAGCGAATCGATCAGCTCACTGAGCGCCCCGCGCGCCTTGGAAATCGAGATATGAAACGAACTCTCCGCCGGTGATGCCGCCTCTGCCTCTTTTGCATACGTCAGAAAAATATCATACAGTATCACTACCATGGCGCTTTTATTCGCCTGTGAGATCCGTAATGTAAAATCCTGTTTCTGCTCATCCGTCATCTGCCATCCCCCCTGTATCCGCAATTACTGTAACAGCTGCAATACCGCCTGCGGTCTTTCGTTGGCCTGGCTCAGCATCGACACGCCTGCCTGCACCAGCACATTATTGGTCGTATACGCCGTCATTTCTTCCGCCATATCCACATCCATGATACG
>JAFWRC010000036.1 GCA_017508825.1 Lachnospiraceae bacterium | reverse complement strand
GAGGAGGCCGGTGCTGAAATCATCCGCTTTGATCTGTTTAAGCTTGAAAAGTACACTGGCTGCATATCCTGTTTTGGATGTAAGAGGAATCAGTTCAAAGGACACTGCATTTGCAGAGATGGGCTTACTCCGGTCCTGGATGCCATCAGAGAGTCAGATGGGCTGATCATCGGATCCCCGAATTATTTTTCCAATGTAACGGCATCTTTCAGGGCGCTTTATGAAAGACTGATCTTTCAGAATCTTACATATAACCGCGAGAACCCCTGCTGTAAGGAGAAAGATGTTCCTGTTCTGTTTATCATGACGAGCAATGCGCCGGATACGATGTATTCAGATCTTGTGAGCAGCTATCAGCAGACCTTTAATTCTTTTGTCGGTCCCTGTGAAGTGCTGGTGAGCGGTGAGACGCTGCAGATAAATGATTACAGTAAGCTTGACTGGGAATGGTCGATATTTGATCCGGAGCAGAAAAAGAAGCGCCGTGAGACAGTCTTCCCACAGGAGCGTAGGAAGGCATTTGAGATGGGAAAGACACTGGCAGAAAGATAAGGAGATGGTCTGCAGCATGGATCTTGTAGAAATATTTGAGGTTATTTTCGGGGCTGGTTTTATCATACTTGCACTGATCGGCAGCCGGCAGATTTTCGGTGGCATATTTTACTCCAAAAAGGTGAAGGCTGTTGTGGGTAAGAGAGAGTCAAAAATCTACGCTAATATAGATGGCGTAAGATATACAGACGGGTATGATATCTATCTGGCAGAGAAACGGGACCGGAGGCGTCACAGACAGAGCGGCGATCGAAAGAAACAAAGATACAGAGTAAACAGGGTTGAGAGTATCAGCTTCTCCTATGAGGATGGCGGAGAAATGCGTGCAACTGATCCTAAAACCACGATATGTCCGATCAGCCCGTCCTATATTGATGTTTCCAGTGAATACAATATTATGGTGAGCCGCAGGGATCCGTGTAAAGCAAGGCTTGGATTATTTGAAGTATTGAGAGTATATCTGTGCTCAGAGGCAAATATCATTATGAAGTTTATCAGCTGTGCTATAGTCATCTGTAATTTCCTGATGCTTCTGGCTGCTGATGTGGGACTCGCCGCACTCGGCGCATGGATCATGAATCTTGGGATCAATGGGATCCGTTAGATGAATACTGTTTGAATAACAGGTAAAGCAGACGGGAGGTGAGTTTTGTGCAGAAGATCCGCTGTGTGGTTGAAAGAATTAATCCTGATACGAACAGATATTTTGCGGAGATCATGTATACCAGCCGTGAAGGCCGTGAAAACGGCTGCACCCTTTAATCCAAAAAGGTGCAGCCATGACCGTTACTTTGCTGTTTGCAGCTTTAATACCGCTTTGAACATATCTCCGTCTACACTGATGATGAGATCCCCGTCCATAAGCTGCATAAGGCTCTGGGCGATGGAAAGTCCGAGCCCCGAACCTTCGGTGTTGCGGGATGCATCGCCGCGGACGAAACGTTCCATCAGTTCATTGCCGGAGATTCCAAGCTCTGCTTTGGATATGTTGGAGATGCTAAGCGTCACTGTTCCGTTTTCTTCTGTGATATCCGTGTAAACCCGTGTGCCCGGCATGGCATATTTCAGAATATTCACAAACAGATTATCCAGCACGCGCCATAAAAGATTACTGTCAGCCGAGACATTTACATCGTTCTTTTTTTCTCTGGAAACTACCGAAAGCCCTGCCGCGTCAAGCTTGTCCTGATATTCACCTGTGACCTGTTTTATAAATGTGTTTAAGTTAATATCCGAAAGCTCCACTTCCATCGCGCCGGAGGATGCCTTTGATGCATCGATCAGATCCTGTATAAGTTTTTTGAGACGGTCTGACTGATGGGCGAGCACTTCCAGATATTCTTTCTTTTCCTCTTCTGTTGCTTCATTTTTCTGAAGCAGATCAACATAATTGATGATGGAGGTAAGGGGTGTCTTTATATCGTGGGATACGTTGGTGATAAGCTGTGTTTTTAAACGCTCGCTCTTCATCCGCTCTTCCACCGCAAGCTGGATGCTTTCTCCCACATTGTTTAAATCATTTGCGAACATACGGAAATCCGGTGTCAGGTATGCTTCGCTTATCGGATCGGACTGCTTTCCTGATGCGAGGGCTGCAGCGCCGTCACGCAGCCTGCTGTATCCCCAGAACAGATATACGATGACTGCTATGGAAAAAAGCCTTGCCAGTATGAACAATAAAGCGAAGAATGTACCTGTGTCCTGGATCAATGCCGCTTCGGCCAGGCTGATGACTGCGAGTACCGGCAGGAGGATAAACATCCTTGCAGCTAACGGAAGATGGGTCACAGCCCAGTTGCCGATCTTTATTGAAGCTGCTTTTATATTAATGAAGCACCACCAAAGCAGTGTTGTCTTTAAAAAGCTTTTTGTCTTGATACGCACGCAGACAGTGTTCAGGAAAGCGAAGCAGAGAAGTGCGGCAGAAAAGATCGCTCCGCAAAATACTCCTGTATACTCTTTAAAAGAGAGCATACCTATGGTGCGGCTGTTTACAAGGAATTCCGAACAGCCGCCGAGTATAATACCTTCCATGGTCACCACTGTTATCAGCCAGAAAAGTAAGGGTATCCTGTCGGCAAATCCCTGCTTCACTTCGTCATGTCCCGCACGGTGGCCAGCGCATCTGCAAAACAGTAACACGCCGATGAACAGTGCCAGGGCAAGGACGGGGAGCAGGCCGGAATAACGGTCTGCCTGATAGAGCGCACGGATAAACTCCTGCTGTTTGTCTGAAAGTATTGTCTTACTGACATCATCGGCATTTCTGTACTTAAAAAAGATAGTCAGATAGCAGGGCTTTTCTAGGGGAAGGTCTTCAGTATGTATATTCCAATGGTATGGATAGGCATCCGAAATCAGCACACTGTAACTGTCATACTCGCAATTGTATGATTCCGCAAAAGCCTGTAGCTGCATTTGATCCGTGTAGTCTGTAAAACCCGAGCTTTTGTACAGATATACCGGATCCTTCAGGGATGCGGTTTCCCTCTGCTCGGAGACAAGTATGGCAAAATCAAGCCAGCTGCATTTTTCTTCAAGAGCGGCTCCTTCTGTTTTCCAGTATTCGCACAGAGCTTCGTAGTTTTCTGTGACCTCATCTGCGTCAGTCTGTTCCGTATCGGAGATTGGCGGCATGGACATACGTGACAGGGTTTCTCCGATGATCTGTTCATTCATACGCCGGGATCCCTGCTGTAACATCTCTGTATAGGTTATTCCGTGGTAGTCGGACCTGATGCTGAAGAACAGCATAAAAAATGAATATGCAAGAAGTGCGGCGCCTGCCGAACATAAAACGGCGCATAGGATTCCTGTTATGCGGTTATTTATAATTTTTTTCATACTTTCCCTCATTTGTTATCTTTCTCCATTTTGTAGCCTCTGCCCCAGACGACTTTTATGTATCGCGGTTTTGCGGGATCTATCTCTATCTTTTCCCGGAGCCTGCGGATATGCACTGCCACGGTGTTTTCTGTACCGTAGGGATCACCGCCCCAGACTTCTGTATAGATCTCGTTCGGAGAAAAAACCCTCCCGGGTTCCTTCATCAGCAGTTTCAGGATATCGTATTCCGTTTTTGTCAGACTTACGGGTTCTCCATCCAGCCGTACTTCCTTTGCAAGGTCATTTAAGCATATTCCGCCTGATATGAGTTCATCCTGCTGCGGCTTTATGCTGCCGAGCATAGTGTATCTTCGGATAGATGAACGCACCCGTGCGATCAGTTCCGCAGGAAGGAACGGCTTTGTGATATAATCATCCGCACCAATATTCAATCCCAGGATCTTGTCCGCATCTTCTGATTTCGCTGTAAGAAAGATCACCGGCACATTGGAGATGTTTCTGATCTCTGCAAGTGTTTCGATCCCGTCCATTTCCGGCATCATGATGTCAAGCAGCACCAGGCAGATGTCATTATTTTCCTGAAGGCGCATGACAGCCTCCCTGCCGTTGCAGGCGCTGCAGGTCTCATACCCCTCAGCTTTCAGATAGATTTCCAATGCACGTACGATATCTTTTTCGTCATCACAGACCAGTATTTTATTCATTTGATTTTTACTTCCTTTCAGAGCTCTTGCAATAAATTATAGTATGGAAGAAATGAAGATAACAGATGTGAAATGATTAAGATTTTATTACGATATGGTGCAATAAAAGGAATATGGTATTGAGCGTTTAACGTGTGAGATTTTAGATCAACCAAATAAAGATGACTTTGTTCGGAAACATTATTCGGAAGGATATCAAGTGCAAATTGACATACTTCCGAATAATGTTTATACTGTAGGAGATGATAGATGCAAAGGGGGGATGTTCATATGAAATCCTGCAAGCAAATGGCTGTGGTATGGGGAATATCGGAGCGCAGAGTGACGGAATTTTGCAAGGAAGGTATGATTCCCGGAGCTGTTAAGGTGGGTAAAAGATGGCAGATACCGGATGATGCAAAGCGTCCGGCTGATAAGCGTATCGTTACAGGACGATATATCAAGTCGGGAGTAGAGAATGAAAAAAAACCACTTCCGGTAGGAATATCGGATTATATCCGTGCACAGTCAGAATACTATTATGTGGACAAGACACTCCTGATCAAAGAGTTTCTTGATCGTAAAGCTTTTGTCTCATTATTTACAAGACCAAGACGTTTCGGAAAGACCCTGAATATGGATATGCTTCGGGTTTTCTTTGAAATATCCGATGAAGATACAAGCAGGTATTTTACCGACAAAGAGATCTGGAAGTGCGGGGATGAGTACAGAAAGCATCAGGGGAAGTATCCTGTGATATTTCTTACATTTAAAGATGTCAAATATGATTCCTGGGAAGCAACGTTTGCAAAGATCTCCGGGCTGCTGCAGGAAGAATTCGGAAGACATTCTGAACTGCAAAACAGTGATAAACTCGAAAAGTATGAGAAAGACTATTTTGAGAAAGTATTAAACGGA
Organism: Lachnospiraceae bacterium; assembly: GCA_017508825.1. GTDB lineage: Bacteria > Bacillota > Clostridia > Lachnospirales > Lachnospiraceae > NK4A136. The sequence goes on along the minus strand of JAFWRC010000036.1, from coordinate 105 downwards.
CATGCGAATGAAGTAGAGCTTTCGGCTTCTCTTCAAAAGCTTTCCAAAATGCTTGCAGCTCATTACAAAAAAGCCCCGATCATCATTATTGATGAGTATGATACT
>JAFWRC010000297.1 GCA_017508825.1 Lachnospiraceae bacterium | reverse complement strand
GTGTCCCAGGTAGGCTTCACTCTGCGCGATCTCGTTGGTATGATGCGGGAAGATATTGTCCACGCCGCCGCAGTGGATGTCCATGTATTCGCCCAGATGCTTGATGCCGATGCAGGAGCACTCAATGTGCCAGCCCGGATAACCGCGGCCCCACGGGCTCTCCCACTTCAGTTCCTGATCGTCAAACTTCGACTTGGTAAACCACAGCACAAAGTCGGTCTTGTTCCGCTTGTTGATGTCCTCATCCATATCATCACGCACGCCCACACGCAGATCGTCTTCATTGTGATTGGACAACGTGTAATATTTCTCCAGCTTGGATGTGTCAAAATAAATATTCTCGCCGGCCTGATATGCATAGCCTTTTTCCAGCAGCACTTCGATCATGTGGATGAATTCCGGGATGCAGTGGGTCGCCGGCTCTACCACATCCGGCATACGGATGTGCAGCTTGGCAAAATCATCAAAAAATGCCTTGGTGTAGTAATCCGCGATCTCCAGCACTGTCTTGTGCTCACGCTTTGCACCCTTGAGCATCTTGTCTTCGCCGGTATCCGCATCGCTGGATAAGTGTCCCACATCGGTGATGTTCATCACACGGGTCACATCATAGCCTGCATATGTCAGAGTCTTTACCAGCATATCTTCGCAAATGTAAGTACGCAGATTGCCGATATGTGCGAAATGATATACGGTAGGGCCGCAGGTATACATTTTGACCTTGCCCTCTTCGCGCGGTTTGAATTCTTCTACTCTTCTGCTGCTTGTGTTGTATAGTTGCATAATTTTATTCCTCTTTCATTTTTCTATGTTATTAAAGGCACGAGGTGTACCGTCAGTTATTGATCATTCCCACAAAATGCGGCAACATCGCTCCCGCATGATATGCTTCATCAGATAGATCATTGTATTTTCCTCCCCGGGCAGTTTGCGCAGCCTCCCGCCATCACATCGCGGGAATACAGTTCCCTGGCGCCGGTCAGAAGACAGACCGCCTGGGCTGCAATGCCTTCCTGGCGGCCGGTAAAACCAAGATGTTCTTCCGTCGTCGCTTTGATGTTTACCTGGTCTTCTTCCAGTTCCAGCGTCTCGCAGAAACGCTTACGCATTGCATCGATATACGGCCGCATCTTCGGCGCCTGCGCAATGATGGTCGCGTCGATATTTTCGATCAGAAATCCTTTCTCTTCGATCAGTTCCTTAACCTTAGCCAGCAGGATAAAACTGTCGATATTCTTAAAACTGCCATCCGTATCCGGGAAATGCAGACCGATATCCCCAAGCGCAGCTGCGCCGAGCAGCGCATCCATAACCGCGTGTGTCAGCACATCCGCATCCGAATGTCCGACCAGCCCCTTATGATAAGGGATCTTCACGCCTCCGATGATCAGATCCCGGTCATCCCCGAGACGATGTACATCATACCCCATTCCTATACGCATCTGTCAAACTCCCTGCTCTATATATACTTTCGATAGGTTCCCTGTTCCCGAACCGTCACCTCGTTTTTATCTCCGTTCTGCTCGTGATGCAGGATCCGTCCTGCCTCCGCATCCTCGGGCTTTACCAGCCGTCCATGCCGGTCATAGCTCGTAAGCACGGTGGTGTTTCTGGCCGGCTTTCTCCGGTTGCCGCGGGTCAGCCGATCCATAAACGCTTTATTATCCTTCTTTGCCAGCAGATCCCGTAGCTCCCTGTCTTCGTCTTCTTCCGACAGTTCCAAAGACACCTGCGGATCCTCCGCCTGTTCATCGGCCACCGGAATAATGGTATCCTCTGCCTCGCCAATCTCTGTCACGGAAGTCTCTGCTTTGTTTTCTTCCGCTTCCGTTGCTTTCTTTTCTTCTTCACCGCTGTACCAGACCAGGTTCAGCACGCCCTGCACCAGTCCACGCAGCCGCTTCAGGATGCCTTGAAAGATGCCTTCCGAAGGCGCTTTCGTTTCTTCCGCCACCGGCTCTTCTTTCTGTTTTACCGGTACAGCTTTCTTTTCCTTTTTGGCTTCCTTCTTTTCACCGGATGCCGCATTTTCCTTCGGGATCTGTCCTTTTTGCTGCTCCGAAGAACGTTCCCAGACGACCCCCTTCTCATCGTAATCCAACAAAAAAGCCGGCGCGTCAGCTTCCACACGCCCGGATTTACGTTTTTGGCGTTCGTAGGGATTCGTGTAATTGTGCTGACCGTCGACTCTGTTGATCATAATCTATTCTTTTCGATCACCCGCCGTATGGTGTACCTACCGGCTGTCCAGGTGCTGCGACCGGTTGTCCGGGAATCACCGGCTGCCCCGGTACCTGTCCGAACATAGCCCCTCCGGTCGGTGCTGCCGGCTGGGAACCGAATAATGCACTGCCCGTCACAGGCGCTGCCGGCTGGGAACCATACCCTCCGGCCGGTGCTCCGGTAAATACTCCTGCCGGTGCGCCTTCCTGCTGTACCGGCTGATATCCTGCCGGCGCTCCTACCTGCTGTACCGGCTGGTATGCTACAGGTGCCGCTACCGGTTGCTGTGTCAGCATCGGATTGCCTGCCGGCGCGCCTCCGTATAACGGATTGGCAGATGCCTGCGGCTGTGCCAGTAAACCATTCGGTGCTCCCGGTGCTGTCTGTGTGTACGGATTCTGCGCTGCCTGCGGTATACCGCCGCCAAACAGCGGATTGCCGGACTGCGGCGCTGCAAACATCGGATTCAGACCTCCCGGCGCTGCCGCTCCGCCTACCTGCTGCTGTGCATAAGGTGCTGCCTGTCCGTAGGAAGTCGGTGCTGCATAAGGCGGTTGCTTTGCATAAGGCGGAACCGCTCCGCTTGCCCCCTGTGCCTGCGCTGCCATCTGCCGCTGGTACTCGGATGCCTCACCAAAACGCTGTACGCCATTGTTACGATATGCATCCAAAGGAAGCTCTCCCTGCAGTCCACCGGCTGCCTGTCTGGTGCCTGCTTTCAGTTCCTTCTCTGCTTTTCGAAGAGATGCCGATTCAAATACGGACTCATTCTCTTTCTGAATTCTCTTCTCTTCGGCGATCTTTTCCATGATCGTCGGTCCGGAAAGAACTCCGGATAAAGCACCGCCGCCGTTAAGCACGCCTGCATTCAGGCTGGCCGATTCAAATACCGGCTGGATCGTCTGCGTCGTCATCGACGGCGAAGAGATCGGTCTGGACAATGCCGAAGATGCCATCGGCTGTGTCGGTGATGCTGCAAACGAGCTCGTTCTCGGTGCTTCTCTCTTTTCCTGATATGCCGCCATCGCTGCTGCCTGGCTCATCGCCGGCTGCGTCGGTGCCGGTACGGTCGGTATTGCTGCCGGCTGCTGTGCATAAGACGCCGCTGCCTGTGCAGCTGCTGCCGCTTCTCTCTTCTCCTGATATGCCGCCATCGCTGCCGCCTGGCTCATTGCCGGCTGTGTGGGAGCGGGCGCGATCGCCTGTCTGGAAGCCTCTGCCTTCTGTGAAAATACATCCGCCGGATTGACTGCCGCTACACTCGGCCGGTTAACCGGTGCCTGCGGAATGGGCGGCGCAAACATATCTACCGGTGCTGTCTGCTGTACCGGTGCCTGCGGCGCCGGCTGTTCTGCTGCCGGTGCGCTTTTCTTCAAGAAATCCAGTTCCGTATTCTGTGCTGCAGGAGCGTTTGCCGTCTTTGTAAAATCCAACTGCGGCGTTGCGGTGACATTCGGAGCCGCATTTGTATTCTTTGCAAAATCCAGCTGCGGAGCCGTATTGGCACCCTTCAGGAATTCCAACTCGGGAGTATACTTAGATGAATCGGAACTATGTGCATATACACCATTCAGGGATAAGGAACTGCCTATGGACATTCCCTTCTTCTTCATATCCTTCACATATTTTTTAATGTTGAATTTACATCCCGGGCAGCTTTTTGTGGTGTCATCTACAAACCGCTTGCACTGCGGACAAGTTATATTTGCCATTATAAAAAACCTCCTGCTGAACTCCCCCACCAAATAAGTATAATAAAAAAACGGTGAATAATCAATAGCATTTTGCCGTTTCAGGCAAATAGAATCGCATAAAAATAGGGATTTCCGTGTTATGGAAACCCCTCTTTTCAACCTACTAGCGAGAGGGGGATTTGAACCCTCGACACCGCGGGTATGAACCGCGTGCTCTAGCCAACTGAGCTATCTCGCCAAACAAATGATATTATACTCGCTACTATCTCACTTGTCAAATACTTTTTTTAACTTTTTTATGATACACTATTATTTTGCAAATTCCCGGTAGATCTGCGCCTGTTCATTGATCGGCGCCCATTTTCCCGCGCCCTGTCCTGTCACGCAAATATAATAATTACCGCTGTCGGACTGTTCAAAGCTCACGGCGCAGTTACGGGATTCCACCACAAAGCCGGTCTTGCCGCCCAGCACGACTCCCCCGCTGTCGCGGTCTTCGATCCTGCGCAGGAACAGATTGGAATGCTGCTGCCCGTCCGGATGCATATTCGTCGGCTGTGTGTTATAAATATGCGCCGCAAGCACTTCCCGGCACAGGTCGTTTTCCAGCGCCGCTTTCATGATCATCGCCATTGCTGCAGGCGTGCAGTAATTTTCGGGATCATGGATACCGATGGGATTGGTAAAATGCGCATTTCCCGCCAGCCCCAGTTCTTCCACCTTTGCATTCATCATATCTACAAAAGTATCCACATCACCTGCCGTATAATACGCAAGCGCCAGCGCCGCATCTGCGCCGGAGGGCATGATCGTTCCGTAAAACAGATCCCGCACCGTGATCTCCTCGTCGACCAGATAGTTCGCCGTAGAGCAGCCGTTGGAAAACGCAAAATCCGTGATCTCCTGTGTGATCACAAAAGTATCTTCCGGATCCGTAACATGCTCTGCCGCCACCAGCGCCGTCAGCACCTTGGTCATCGAAGCCGGATACATCCGGTCAAAGCAGTTGCGCTCCGCCACGACATGTCCGTCTTTCAGATCCACCAGTATGCAGTATGTCGAGGTGATATCCTCGCTCCAGACCGCTTTGGTCTCAGCATCCTTATAAACCTGATAACCTTCATAAAACATATCCGGATGTTCCGTATCGTCTTCCGGCTCCTGCTCTTCCAGTGCCTGGTCCGCCGATGCCGTCATCTCGGAAAACGGCTCTAATGCAGCTCCTTCACCACCGGCTGCCTGCAGTTCCGCCACCGGTTCTTCCGCCTGTACTTCCCGGTGTGTCAGATGCATCACCAGAACAATGATCCCGACGATCAAAAGCAATGCTCCGATCCCCATCCCGGCCAGCTGCATCCGGATCTGTCTTTTTCTTGCATAATATCTTTCCGAATATCTGCGTGTACGCCCCTTTCGGTCTACAAATACTTCATCATGCTCTCTGCGGGCCATCAAACAACCTCCCGCATTTTTTTATTTCCGTACTTCATATAAAAATCATTCTCCGTTTTTCTCCGTATCCTTAGCCGGTCCCCTGTGCATCGAGAACTGATCCATCGGATAATTCTGCAGATTTTCCAGCACTTTGCGCCCGTCCGCTTGCTTGATCAGACCTTCTCTCGCCTTGAGGATCTCGTTCTCGCTGCGGTGTCTGGACGGTCCGCCCACACAGCCGCCGGGGCAGATCATACCCTCGACAAAATCTTCCTCCAGTCTGCCGGCTTTCATCTTGAGCAGCGCCACGCGGCATTCCTGTCCGCCGGCGCACTTGGCAAGCTTGATCCCGTTTGTGTCCACGCCCTTCTCATAGAGCACTTCCAGCACGGCTTTGGCTACGCCGCCGGAATTGGCAAAGCGCTTGCCCCATTCCGAAGCTTCCTGATAGGAATTCTCCGCCGGTTTCAGTTCCACATCTTTGGAACGCAGCAACGCGCGGAACTCGCCAAAGGTAAGTACATAATCTGCATCCCCTTCCAGCGCGCTGTCCCTGCACTCTGATTTCTTTGCGATACAGGGTCCCACAAATACCGTTACACAGCCGGGGTGTATCGTCTTTAAGTAGCGGGAGACCGCACACATCGGCGAAACGGTCTGCGACATGTTGTTTTTATAAATCTCCGGGAATTCGTTCTTCATCAGATTCACAAACGCCGGACAGCAGGAGGTCGTCATCTTCCGTCCCTCTTTCAGCGCTTCTTCCCATTCCTCCGCTTCGTAGGCCGCAGTCATATCACCGCCCAGGCCCACTTCGATCATATCTTCAAAACCGATCTCCTTGACTGCCCGCCGGATCGACTCAAACGTGATATCCGCCCCGAACTGGCCTTCCGTCGCCGGCGCGCACATGATATATACTTTCCGTCCCGCTTTGTGTTCCAGGATCACATCCGCCACATAGGATTTGGACGAGATCGCGCCAAAGGGACACTGATGGATGCAATGTCCGCATTCGATGCACTTCTCCTCATCGATCTGGCAGATGCCGTATTCGTTATAGGTGATGGCCCCGACCGGGCACGACTTTTTGCAGGGGCGCTCCAGATGGGCAATGGCGCTGTAAGGGCAGGCCGCCGCGCACTTGCCGCATTCCTTGCACTTCATCGGATCGATGTAGGCCCTGCGCCCGTTGACGCTGATGGCGCCGAACTGGCAGGAATTGTAGCACGCCTTTCCCATACAGGACCGGCAGTTGTCCGTTACCAGATAGGAAGAGATCGGGCATTCCTCACAAGCCGGTTCCAGTACGTGCACCATCTTTTTGGAATCCTGCGTCTCGGGCGTCGGCGTCTTTCCCAATGCCAGACGGATGCGCTGTCGGATCAGCTCACGCTCCTTATAGATACAGCAGCGGTAAGTTGCCCTGGGCCCCGGGATCAGCTTGTATGTGATCCGCTCATAGTTTTCCTCGTCAAAATCGCCGTTCCAGGCCAGCCTGGCCACTTCCTCAATTACTTTATGTTTCAGTTTCAGGACATTTTCGTCATTTGTAACCATGATAGTTCACCCCAATAAAACTTATATTTATCTTCAAAAGCTCTGCTTACACCTCATCTGCCCGGCCGCGGCACACAGCGTCCTCAGGGAGATGGCAGGTATAGCATAGGATCAGTTCTGACGCTTTGCGGCATCCACCACATGAGCCAGCAGCACGGAGGTAGTCACACTGCCCACGCCGCCGGGTACCGGTGTGATGGCATCCACGATCGGCTCTGCCTCCGCATAGTTCACATCACCGCACAGTTTGCCATCCGGTCCCATATTGATGCCTACATCCAGCACTATCTGTCCGGCACGCAGATACTCACCGCCGACTACGCCGGCGCGTCCTGCCGCTACGATCACGATATCCGCCTCTTTTACAACCGAGGGCATATCCTGTGTCCTGGTATGGCAGATCGTTACCGTACCGTTTTTCTTAAGCAGCATCATTGCCGCCGGTTTGCCGACGACCAGACTGCGGCCGATAACCACACACTTCTTTCCGGTCGGATCGATCCCGTAATGATCCAGGATCTCCATGCACGCCGAAGGTGTACACGGCGCATACCCCAATGCCTTTCCGGCGAAAACACCGGCCAGAGAACCGTCGGTGATCCCGTCCACATCCTTTTCCGGCGCCAGCGCATTGATGATCTTTTCCTCATCCAGATGCTTCGGCAGCGGCCGGAACAGCAGCACGCCATGGATCTGCGGATCCTTGTTTACTTCATCGATCACGCGAAGCACATCCTCCTGGGATGCTTCGACCGGCAGTACATATTTCTTATAGGATACTCCCAGCGTTTCGCAGCGCTTTGTCGCGCCGCGCTCATAGGACAGATCGTCCTCGCGCTCGCCCACACGGATGATCCCGAGGGTCGGTTCGATCCCTTTTTCCTTCAGCGCCGCCACATCCGCTTTGATGCGTTCGTTCAGCTGCGCGTTAACTTCTTTTCCGAGTAATTGTTTTGCCATATGTTTCTCTCCGTGTAACTGTTCAAGAATAGCTGTCTCTTCTTTTATCCGGTGTTATCTTAACTTTTATTCTCAATCTTTTATCTTGTTTCTTTTCTTAAGTTCAGTCCTGATCTTATTTCAGTCTGTCCATCACCTGCGCAAATACGGCATCTGCACGTTTCCCGTAGGTATCCATCATTTCCAGTGCTTCTTTATTATACTGCTCCGCCAGCGTACGGTCCTCCATCGATTTGGTGTTGATGAAGACATTCAAAGAAGCTCCGTACAATGCGGACCGGCAAAACGCCGCGCCCACGCCCGCATCGGAAAGCGCGATCACGCTGCCCTTCTGCGCAAACTCCTCGATCAGTTCGATCGCATCGCAGCACTTATGCATGATCTGCAGCGGCACCGCACAGGCATCCTTCAGAACGATTGCCATCACTCTGGCCCGTTCCGCCTTCTCTTCTTCCGTCTCTTTCGGCAGGCTGTATGCCTTAGAAAGCGGCTCAAACGCTTTGGCATCTTCCTCTACCAGCGTGAGCAGTTCCTTCTGCAGCGCATCCGCCTTTTCTTTTAATGCCAGGATATCCGCCTCCACGTCGGCGTATTTTTTCTTTCCGACCGTCAGGCTGCCGACCATATTTCCGAGCGCACAGCCCAATGCACCGACTAACGCACTGGCTCCGCCGCCCCCCGGTACCGGCGCCTTGGTCGAAAGGATCTCCGTAAACTCTTCACAGCTCAATTTCGTAAAATCCATACCACACCTCCGCTCGCAGGATCTTTATATACACATATGTTTTCATATTATAACACAGTTGACAGAATATCGGTATAGAAAAAATCAAAAAAGAACCACGGGGGTCCCATGGTTCTGCATCTTTCTCATCCTCTCTTTACTTCAGCAATTCAGCATCCGTTTCGATCCGCCCCTGCGCTTCCGGATCATCCATAATGATCTCTTTTACGCTGCCCAGCCGGATCACGCCGCTCTTCGGATTTTTGATGCTGAGCATTTCCCCGAAGACAGTTGCATCCACCTCGGATTTTTCAAATGCCAGATCCGCCTTCTCCATACGGCAGTTGATCAGCTTTAGTCCTTTACAGTAGCACAGCGGCTGCGTGCCGATGATCGTGCAGTTTTCAAACGTCACATTTTCGCAGTACCACGCAAGATACTCCCCTTTGATCACGCTGTCTTTGACCAGCACGTTCTTGGCGTGCCAGAATGCATCCTTGGTATCAAAGCGGCAATTGGTGAACACTGCATCCTCAATATACTGGAACGAATACTTTCCCTTAAGCGTCACATAGTCAAAGCGCAGATCATTTGAGCGCATCATAAAATACTCACCCTGCGCGCTGCTGTTCTTCATAACGATATCGCTTACCGACCAGCCGAATTCCGGCGAGATGATATCGCAGTTTTCGATCACCACGTCCGAGCACTCCCGCAGGGCTTTGATCCCGTGCATCTTACAGCCGGAGATATGGATATCTCTCGAATACCAAAGGGCCGCACGGCAAAGTTCCGTCATCTCGCTGCCCGCGATCACCAGATCGGTATCATGCCAGAAGGGATAGCGCAGATTGAAATAGCTGTTCTGCACCACGATATCACGGCTCTCCTTCAGCGCGCTCTCGCCATCCGCCGGTCCGTCAAAGCGGCAGCCGATCACCTGCACATCAACGCTCCCATACAACGCGCGTTCTTCATCAAATATCTGTCCGTTATAAATCTCCATAACCGCACTCCCTGTTTTCTTCTTTCGATATCATAACGGAAATGTTAGCAGAATGCAACTCCGCTTTCTACTCAAAAAACGGATTTGCAAAAATCATATCTTGACTTTTCGCAGATCCGTTTTCTATGCTCTTTTGCTTTTTTTCGCTTTTTTCGCTTTTTTATAATTCGAATTCTCCCACGGTTCCGTCGATATAGTGGTAACTTATCGTTCCGTTTCCGCGATGGATTTCGTATTCCTGAATATAGCCGATGTCCAACAGATTATCCAGTACCGGGATCGCCATTTCAATGCGTCCCTCCTGATCCGCCGCTATATACTTCTCGTTCGTTTTCAATCGTTCCAGTCCCTGCTCCACCACATCCACAGCTCCGGCCACCACCGTTTCATCCGCAAAGACCGCCCCTGTGTTTTCCGAACCGTTTTCGGCCGACATCAGTTTGTTCATAAAAAGCATCGGCGCAAAACTTGCAAGGAATCCGCCGATCGCAAAGATCAGAAAGACCACGATAACCAGTATAAAGATCCTGTGGCTCTTATTCTCGGATTTTATCCGGTCTTCATAGATCTTCCTGTCCAGTTCTTCCGCCTTATCATTGCCTGCGCCGCAGCCCGGGCACACATTCATATTATAATCATAGATTGCTCCGCAAAAAGCACACTTCACTCTCATCCTTGCAGCAACTTCCGTCATATTCTCATCTCCCTGTCCTGTGCAGCGCCAATCTGCTCTACCCGCCACGGGGACGGTTCTCCGGCTCATTTCGGACCACAGAACCGTCCCTATGGCTCATTTCGGACCACAGAACCGTCCC
>JAFWRC010000035.1 GCA_017508825.1 Lachnospiraceae bacterium | reverse complement strand
TGATATGCCAGCTGCGCGCCTTCCGGTGAATGAAATGTGGTATAAGTGTACACACCGCTTCTCCTGGCCCGTTCCGCCAGTTCACTGTAACGGTTTATATTTTTCTGTTCATGTTCGTTCATACATAGCTCCGACTGTTTGGACGCAGTTTTTCTCCTTAGGCAATAGTCCGTTTAAACCTACATAATGATACTTCATCAAGAGTAAAATATGCTTTTTCAATTCTTCGGGGTTTTCATAAGAAGTGATCACATCCGTCAAAGCGAAGATCTGAATCTTCGCGATCAGTATATTCAGTTCATTATCCGTAACCTGTGACCGTTCGGTAAATATCCGGATGTAGTGATCCGTGATGAAATCTCTGTCTTCGTCTCTTCCGCTGTTCAGCATCACCAGTATCCCACTGCGATGCTCGACGACTATATCCGCCAGGCGGTGTGATATTTTCGATATTTTCATTTTCAGACTTTTCTTAATAAAATCTGGTGCCGTCATCCGGTCCGCCACTTCCAATATACTGCGGCGCGCCTCTCTGACCAGCGTTTCATAAATCTCTTCCTTTGAAGAAAAATACCGGTAAATATTACTCTTACTGATATAGCATTTCTCCGCGATCAGTTTCAGAGACGTTTTGGCATAGCCATAGCGAATAAACAGTTTCTCCGCCGTCATCAGTATCCGATCATACAATTCTGTCTTTTTTACCTGCATTGCGCACCTCAAAAGCGACTGTTATTAATCCGCAAGGATAAATCCCTGCAGTGACCGGATCACCCGCACACCATCCACCCGAACGTCTCTGCTGCGTGACAGATAGATTGGTGTGATCCCGAGCATTTTTGCCGGCTCTACATCCGAGACCATGGAATCTCCGATATGGATCACCTCCTCCGGCAATACTCCCGCCACTTCCATCGCCTTTTCAAAGATCGCGCGATGCGGCTTGCAGGCTTTTGCCATTTCTGCCGAAATGATCCCTGCCGGATGCAGATCCTTCAGCCGCATAGATTCTTCCAGATAATTCAGATCATCATTCGACAGTACATAGATCGGCAATTCACTTTTCTCAAAAAACGGCTTTACATCTTCATACAAAGGCGCCTTGATCCAGATATTCCGCCATACATCCAGCATATATCCTTCATCACCGTCCAGCCCATGATTCTCACGGCAATATGCAAGGATCCGTTTTGCCCGTTCGTCATTTCGGATGAAGGCATCCCCAAAACTCTGCGCTTCGATTTCTTTCACCTGTCCCCATACAACTTTCAGAATCTCCTGCGGATCCTTCAGATCACTGTGCTTCATAAAATAACCCAGCAGCTCCCGCGTGTATGGTTCATCTTCCTGTACCATGGTACCGGTATAATCCATAAAGATTGCTTTGATCTTATTCATTTATTTTCTTTCCCCTCATCCATTATCGTCTCAGATATTCCGAAGATACCGGGAAGTTAAAGTAGGTATCCGGATACGGTTCGTTTTCCAGAGTGAAATGCCACCACTCACAGTCGATCGGAAGAAATCCGTTTCGCAGCATTACTTCCCTTAAGATGCCGCGATTCTCAAACTGTTCCTCCGTAATTCCCTTATAATCCGGATGCGATACCTCACTGAACAGATCAAACGGGCTCCCCATATCCAGTTCTTTACCGGTGCTCATATCCACCAGCGTCAGGTCGATCGTACTGCCCCGGCTATGGCTGGAGCGTTTTGCTATATATCCCTGTTTGAATAATTCCTGCTTTACCAGATCCGGGTAAAAATACGGTTTCATACGTATGTCCGTATCTTCGATCCCCCAGTAAACAAAATGCTTCACCGCGCAATCCGGCCGGTAGGCATCAAATACCTTCATCCGGTATCCCCTTACCATAAGTTCTTTCGATACCGGCTTTAAGGCTCTTGCCGCTTCTTTGGTAATAAGCGCGCAAGGTTCTTCGTATCCGTCAATGCGCTCCCCGATAAAATTATAGGTCGAATAGTATCTTATCTCCTGAATGATATCCGGGACCATATCCGCCAGAACCACAAAGCCTGACGGGTCCAACGTCACATCATTCTTATTCAGATTTTTCATTCTCAAGAAATCCCTTTCTTATTAACATACATGCTATAATAGGCACTTAAATATTACGTTTTCTTCAAGTTTTTGTCAATTTCTGCCATACCGAACCCGGAAAGCAAGCAAAAAGGGCTGTCACACTTTCGTGCGACAGCCCTCCTTTGTCCTTTCAGTAGTAAACTATCTTATTCGCCGTCCGAGATCACATACGTTCCTTCGACCACATTCTCCGGACGCTCTGCAGCCGGCGCATCCTCGCTGCTGAGTTCCGCTGCGTCCAGTTCTATATATACTGCCCCATCTTCCGGTTTGTCCCAGGACGAACAGTGATAGGAACCATCCGGCGTCACTTCTTCAAAATTGAAGTACGTATACGGATTCAGTGGATCATTGATATGCACATGCAGCGTTCCCTCAGGGCTGATCCGATCCGTCATATCCTCTCTCAGATTCTTATAATAGAGTATCATCCGGCCATCTTTCATACGCAAGGTACAGTCATTGTTCATATGTTCTGCCAGTTCCTCCGCAGACATCACAACATCATTTCCGTTCTCATCCATGATCACACCGCCGAAGCCACCGGTCTCCCCGTTTTCGTCCGTCCAGGTGTATCCCATGCCATCCGCTTCTACTTCCACCTCGCTCTTTTCGCCGTATCGCCAGATCTCGATCTTCGTACGGATACCGCCTACATCCGCAGCATAGCAGATCCCTCCTACGCCAAACACAGCGGTACAAACAGCAACAGCAGCAGCTGCACGGGTCATTCCCAGAAAAGTCGTCTTTTTCATTTCCTTATCCTCTCTTTCCTTTTCCAGCCGCGCATCCAGGCGCTCCCGGAAATCTTCGGAGAGATGCAGTTTCTGAAAACTTTTTTGATATCTTTCCTGATCTTTATTCATTTCCCCATCCCTCCAATTCAGTTTTTAGTCTTTTACGGCTCTGCAGAAGCCTGGTTTTTACTGTGTTTTCGGAAAGTCCGAGAATTTCGGCAATCTCACGTGTCTTGTACCCTTCGTAATAGTGCAGGTGTACAACGATCCTGTACTTTTCCGGCAACCGCAATACAACATCCATTAATGTTCTGTCAGACGGATCCTCAAAGGTAAGGCTGTCCATATGCTCTTCATAAGATGTCCGATTGCGGTTCCAAAAGGAACGGCACATGCTTTTGGCTGCGTTGACCGTTACTCTCAGCAGCCAGGCCTTGATGTGTTCTTCCGATTCAAACTCTTTTTCCGATCGATAGAAACTGATCAAAGCCTCCTGCACAGCATCCTCCGCATCCTGCGGCTGCCGGCAGACATTAAACGCTGCCGCATAAAGCCGGTCTCCGTATTTTGCAACTATTTGCGATAATTCCGTTGTCATTCGTAAACTCTCCGTTAAAGACGTCTTTGTATATAATACGTCTGAGAAAGAGAAATGGTTTTAGAGATCAGAAAAAAATTTTTATTCTTCTGCAATAAACATTCCGGTCAGTCTTGGAACGGCAAAGCGTGTGACAAACAGATCACACTTACACAAAAACTCATAGAATACTTTTCTTTTCATTCCCGACATGGTTTCATAATTCCCCTGCCCTTTTGCAAGGATCACATCTGCCTCATCGACAGCCCGTCTCGATGCTTCCGGCAGCATATCGTAGATCAGCCCTGCTACTGCTTCCCCGTTAGTCAAAATCTCTGCCACGCGGTCAAGCCCGCAATATACGGCATCCTCAATTGTGGCATCATTCAACACTTCTTTTCCGCGTACTATGGCCTGTATCTGAAGTTCCGGAAATCTCTTCTTTAACTGTTCGATCATCATCCGGTCAAGTACAACCTCGCCACAGTTATCGCACACCAGCAGAAAAGTTTTGGCTTTTGCGCAATCTGCAAGAAACAATTCGTAAGTCTTCCGGTCATCCTCCCGCATCTGCGTATCCTGAAAAAGAGCGAGCAATTCCTCAGGATCCACGTGGTTCATCGCTCCAAAGTCAATATAGTTTCCGATCCGCGCCATCACCATCGACTTTGCCAGCGGATCCTCTGCCTGCTCGATTTCTTCCCTCAGCTGATCTTCCATGCTCAGCACCAGATCATTATACTGTTTCTTGATCTCTTTATAATCAGCGCCTTTTCCAAAGTATCTCTCATGTACCTGATTGAAGAGATACACCATATAGGGACTGGTATCGCTATCCCGTCTGTTTTCCAGCAAAGTCCGGACCTCTGCGAGATATTCCGTGTTATCCGTTTTTTCTTTTTGTCTGTCATACAGACATTTCGCACAGCTTTCTGAAATACGCATGGTATCTTTACCTCACAAATCCTTTGACATATATCCGCAGGTAAACGGGAAGAAATCATACTTTTCCGTTCCCGTATGTGTAAATCCAAGTTCTTCATACCACTTTCGGAGCACCTGATTCTCTTCCACAATACCGAGTCTCATCATTGTACAGCCCATCTCGCTTGCACGCGATACGGCATCCAGTACCAGGATCTCTCCGATCTTCTG
>JAFWRC010000296.1 GCA_017508825.1 Lachnospiraceae bacterium | reverse complement strand
TACATTTCGACAAACCGGAATTTGTCATAATACCGGTTTTGTGCTAAAATACACTTTGTCGGGGAATCCCGAACATATAAGAATGGGGGCAATTGCGAAATGGAACGAGTAGAGAAATTTTTGAAAGAAGCGGGCGCTTATTATCTGGCAACGATGGACGGGGATCAGCCGCGTGTGCGTCCGTTCGGTACGGCGCATATCTTTGAAGGCAAGCTGTATATCCAGACCGGCAAATCCAAGGATGTTTCGAAGCAGATCCACACCAATCCGAAGGTAGAGATCTGTGCATTCAAAGACGGCGAATGGGTGCGCGTGGCAGCAGAACTGGTAGAGGACGACCGCAGAGAAGCGAGAGTGTCCATGCTGGAAGCATATCCGTCCCTGCAGGCAATGTATTCCGCAGATGACGGCAATACCGAGGTATTTTACCTGAAGAATGCGACTGCGACATTTTCTTCCTTTACGAAGGCGCCGGAAGTCGTAAAATTCTGAAACGATAGAGGAAAACGATACGGTAACCGGAAGAACCGATAGGTAAAGGACGGTTGCATGATACGAAGAATACCCCCCGCATAGCTAATAGTTATGCGGGGTTTCACTATTGACAAATGTATTCATAGTGGTAATATTTTATTTTGATAATAAAACAATTCCTTAAAAGTGAGGCGTGAGACGTGATCATCGGTGCAGACCAGAAAAGTACGCTTGCAGCCGGAAATGAATTTTTGGAAAGACTGTTAGAAGAGTACCGCAAATCTTTTGATATTGTCCGGGATTATGAGATTGGAGGCATCACGGCATCTGCCTATGGCTTCTTTTCGACGATCAGCGAAAAGTATGTGCTGAGTCCCAAGGCAAATCTCTGGAGTGTTCATGGTTTTGAACATATTCTTTTCTTACCCTGTGATGAGATCACGATCAAAGATCTGGAGGATCTGAAAGAACTGATGGCTGTGCATATGGCACCGCAATTGGTCTGTAAGGGCCATAAATACCCTGAAAAGGATCATATGTATTCCTATCTGACGGTGGCGCTTCTTTGTGATCATACGCCGGATAACGAAACGATCAAATGCCTGGAGCGCTTTCGCTTTGAAAAGAATTACCTTGCCACCATCCGCGGGTATGCGGAAGGGCATCTGGTGCTGTTGGATCTGTCTTCCGGATGCGCCTATACCAATAAGGCGGCAAAGCATCTGAAGGAATATTATGAACGTATATTTCGCGGGACTTCCGCTGAAATATAAATATCCAAAAAAGAGGGAGAGATAGAACTATGAATGCAGCATTGATTCTCATCATCAGTCTCGTGGTTCTGTTCTGCGGCTATGTCTTTTACGGCAAATGGCTGGCACAGCAGTGGGGCGTAGACCCGAGCAAGACAACACCTGCGCACGAGATGGAAGACGGCGTGGACTATGTACCGGCAAAGACACCGGTGCTGATGGGACACCACTTTTCATCGATCGCAGGCGCAGGTCCGATCAATGGCCCGATCCAGGCAGCCATCTTCGGATGGGTACCGGTACTTTTGTGGGTACTGATCGGCGGTATTTTCTTTGGAGGTGTGCACGATTACGGCGCATTGTTTGCTTCCATCCGTCACCAGGGACAGTCCGTCGGTGAAGTCATCGAGGACGCTATGGGCAACCTGGCAAAAAAGATCTTTATCGTATTTGCATACCTGACCCTGCTTCTGGTCGTAGCAGCGTTCAGCTCCATCGTGGCCAGCACCTTCGGCAGCACCACATCGGCGGGAGCAGCAGTAGAGGGTGCAGCGCTTCTGGCACATCAGCAGACAGCGATGATCTCCATCCTGTTCATTGTGCTGGCAATTGTTTTTGGCTTTATGGTATATCGTAAAAAGATGCCCATCGGTCCGGCATCCGTGATCGGCGTACTAGGTATCGTAGCCATCGTAGCCATTGGTATGAACTGGTGCCCGGTGAGCATTTCCTACAATGCATGGATGTGGATCCTGGCGCTGTATATCCTGATCGCATCCGTTACACCGGTTTGGATCCTGTTACAGCCGCGTGACTATTTAAGTTCGTTCTTACTGTACTTTATGATCGCCGTTGCCGTGATCGCGGTGATCGGCGCATCCCTGGCAGGACAGGGCAATCTGGAGATCCCGGCGTTTTCCGGATGGGAGATCAGCGGATCCAACGGCCTGTTTGCATCCGGCAGTCTGTTCCCGGCATTGTTTGTAACAATCGCATGTGGTGCAATTTCAGGATTCCATTCCCTGGTATCTTCCGGTACCACATCCAAGCAGATCGATAACGAAGCCAATGCGCGTCCGGTTGCTTACGGCTCCATGCTGATCGAGTGCGTGGTAGCCGTGATCTCACTGTGTGCGGTAGGTTTTGTATGGAAGACCGTAAACGTAGATAAGGAAGCACTGGCAGCTACCGGTCTGACCAGTCCGACAGCAGTTTTTGCAGGCGGTATCTCGCAGATGATCGGAACTTTCGCCGGTGCGGACAGCCCGATCGTAGGCATTATCTACAGTATGTTTGTGTTGGCAGTCTCCGTATTCTGCCTGACTTCTTTGGATACCGCGACCCGACTGGCTCGTTATATGTTCCAGGAATTCTGGCTGGCACCGGAAGAGACGGTAAAGGATGTTACCGGTACCAAGAAGATTTTGTGCAATCCTTACTTTGCGACCATCATCACGGTAGTCCTGGGCGTAGGCCTTGGTATGACCGGATATGCAAAGATCTGGCCGCTCTTTGGTGCAGCAAACCAGCTGCTGGCAGCAGTCGGCCTGCTTGCTGTATGTACATGGCTCGGTAAGGTAGGAAGAAATAACAAGATGTTCTACATTCCGATGGTATTTATGCTGATCGTGACCATCTGCTCCCTGTTCCAGACGATCATGAGCAAGATCGCAGCGATCGGAGCCGGAGGAGCGGATATCTGGGCGTACATTCAGGCACTCCTCGCAACACTGCTGGTTGTATTGGCATTAGTCCTGGCCGTATACTCCTTTGTTAACCTGGCAAAACAGGGAAAAGAAAAGAAAGCAAAGAACTAAAAAACACCTCATCCGGCCGAAGACCGGATGAGGTGTTTTTTTATTTCTAATATACAGAATTATTTTTCAGCCTGCTCCAGATCCGCAGTCACTTTCTTCAGATCTTCGCGGATACTCAGATGCTGCGGGCAGGCTTTTTCACACTTGCCGCATTCCTTACAGTTGATCGCACGGGAATTATTTTTGCCCATTTCATCCCAGTTCCACTTGACCACACCGAAGTCCTGATACATATGGAACCGGTTCCATACGCTGAAGTTGCCCGGGATATCCACGCCGAAGGGACAGGGCATACAGTAGCGGCAGCCGGTACAGCCGTTTTGGATCCGGCGGCTCATAATCTCCTTGATCTGATCGATCGCCTTGTATTCCTTATCCTCCATCGGAACAAAGTTGTTAAAGGTATCCAGATTGTCCTCCACCTGTTCCATATTGGACATACCGCTTAAGACGGTTAAAATGTTCGGTAGGCTGGCTACATAGCGCAGTGCGAAAGAGGAAGCGCTCTTGCCGGGACGTACGCTTTCAAACACATCCATGATATCTTCAGAGAACCTGGATAGGGAACCGCCCTTGATCGGTTCCATGATGGTCAGGGGGATGCCCAGCTTCTCGGCAAGCTTATACCCTTTCATACCGGCTTGCTCATCGATATCCATGTAGTTTAATTGAATCTGGCAGAAATCCCAGTCGCGGTAGTTGATGATCTCTTCAAAAGCATCGTAATCATCGTGGAAGGAGAAGCCCAGGAAGCGGATCTTGCCTTCGGCTTTGAGTTCTTCCAAGCGCTTTACGGTGCCCAGATCACGCTGTTTTTCCCAGCTGCCGCGGTTCATCGCATGCATCAGATAGAAATCAAAGTGATCTGTCTGCAGCTTTTCCAGCTGCTCATTAAAATACTTGTCTACATCCTCGATGGTATTGACGAACCATACCGGCAGTTTTGTGGCAAGATAGTAGGAATCGCGCGGATATTTCTTCAGAGCTTCGCCGACAAAGAGTTCGCTTTCGCCGTCATGATAGGGGTATGCGGTATCAATGTAATTCACACCCGATGCGATCGCCTTATCCAGCATTTTTTGAGCTTGTTCGCGATCGATTTGCCGTCTTTTCCCGTCGGAAAGCGCATGCAGCCGAACCCCAGTAACGATACATCAATCCCCAGTTTCTCAAATCTTCTTTTCTCCATTACATACCCTCCTTGGATCAGATAGCGGGATACCCCCAATATCATATAACGATACATAATAACTATATCACAAAAAAAGTGATAAAACTGTTAATATTTCGCTCTCGATGCACTCGTTTTTTGTGCAGGAACAGACCTTGTCACTGCTTTAGGATCGGACTGAATAAAGATTGATTTTTTTAGGCAACTAGAGTATACTCAACCTGTTTTGTGTGTTGAATGAATTACGGAGATCGGAGGATGTGGTATGTCAATATCAACGCCGCGAAAAATTTACATTGTCATTTTGGTTGCTGTTGTGGCAATCATGATCATCGGGATCGTTCAGGATCCGTCAGAC
>JAFWRC010000295.1 GCA_017508825.1 Lachnospiraceae bacterium | reverse complement strand
TCATCCAGCTTTGCGGCTGCCCTGCCAAAAAAAAGATATTTTTCATTTTTATATCCGAGCATCGAGTCCATCGTATTGATCGCCTTATAGACCATGGCGAGTACCGGTCCGCCCAGGAACAGATAAAAGAGCGGAGCTACTACACCATCCGTCGTGTTTTCTGCAACGGTTTCAACCGCTGCCCGCATCACGCCTTTTTCATCCAGCATTTGTGTATCCCTGCCGACGATCCGTGATACGGCTTCTCTTCCCTTTTCCAGCGCATCCTCTTCTGCCCCCAGCGCTTTGTATACCTTCATACTCTCCAGCTGCAGATCGCGCATGGCAAGTGTACTGTCACACAATAGTGCCGCAAACAGAACCCCTGCCAGGAAATGCAGCCGCAGGATACCATAAAAAACACCAAAGGTCACGACCAATGTGGTCAGCAATACCAGAATGACCAGCAGCAATCCCCTCCGGAATTTTCTGCCATCGGAATGTTCTTTTCTGTACAGAACTTTTTCCAAAAGGCTGATCACTTTGCCGATCATACAGACCGGATGAAAACGTCCGATGGGATCTCCAAACAAAAGATCCAGCAGAAAACCAAGGAAGATCACGATCGTGCCATACAGAAAGGTATCTAACGTTGACATCCCAAGTAATCCGCTCATTTGATCTTCTCACCGATACCGCAGATCACACGATATACTTTCTCCGCTTTTTGTGCAGCCACGCACATCGTGCGTCCCACTGCCTCCCGGTATTCCCGGTCCTTCTTATCCATCGGTACGATCCCCATTCCCACTTCGTCACACAACAGTATGATCTCCGGCTGCTCCTGCAAAAGCTGTTCCAGTTTGCGAACCGGATCCTGCCCCTGTTCCAGCTGTTTGCGGATCCGCAGATGATAATGATCAAGGGCACGATATTCCTTGGTATCTGAAACAGAAGCTGCTTCTGCGATCTCCGTCTCCGCAGCGCCTGTCAGCTGCTTCATAAATTCTCTTTTCCCCTGAAATGCTCCTCCGATAAATAGCTGCATTCCTATGGTTTCTCCTTTTTCCCCAGTATCCGTTATTCTATAATGAATGCGATAACTGCTGTTTTCTCTCTTAAAAATGCGGTATCAAAACGGCAACAGCCACCAGTTCCAGCATGCACAAAAGCCAGCCGGCGAGATCTCCGCTCACACCGCCGAATTCTTTGATTGCCATCCTGCGGTACCGGACTACCAGCAACGCATCCGCAAGGATCCATACCGGGATCCGTATCCATTCCGGCCCGATCGGGATCTGCCACAAAAATATCGCAATACCGGCAACGCCCCACACGCATAGAAGGAGCGTCTGTATGATCTGTTTTCCTCCGGTCACAGCCTGCAGCATCCCATCCTTCTTCGCTTTCGGAAACCAGACAACGGTCAGAGCGCATACTGTTCTGGACCAAAACGGGATCACAACCGCATAGGTGAGCAATTCCCACCCCCGTTCCGGGATCTGTTCTGCGATCAGCAACAGACCCGAAAGCATCAGGATCAGATACAGCACCAGCCGGATCACACCGAAAGCTCCCACGTGCGGATCTTTTAAGATGCGCAGCTTCTCTTCTTTCGGAAGATAGGAATGTCTCGCATCCGCCGTATCGATCAGTCCGTCCAGATGAATGCCCCCGCTGATCAAAATGGGAATCGCCAGTGCCAGCAGTGCAAATACAAGCGCCGGAAAGCCCTTGCTTTGAAACAGATATAACAGTATTGCTTCCGCTGCCCCTACAACCAGTCCGACCAGTGGATAAAAGCAGATCACATACTCCGCATTTTTATCTTCCCATTTCACCTGCGGCATCGGGATGCGGGAATACGTTGAAAACGCCATACAGATCATTTTCAGAATATTCATTTTTCCGGTATTCCCTCCCTCTTAACGTGATTATCTTTCAAAATTCAGCAAACCCTTATGCCACAACGGTATCCCGTATACAACTTCCACCACGCTGTCTGCCTTCTGTGCCAGCAGGCGGTTTATCCGTCCCAGTTCCCGGATATACTCCAGCGATTCTCCTGCATAAGGCAGACCATCGGAAAACACTTCATTGGTTACGATCACCAGTATTTCCACCTGTTCCGACAGCCGGAGAATCTCTTCCGTGATCTTCTGTGCCACTTCGTGTTGTATCGTAAAGACTTCTTCTCCCGTGGTATTGTTTGTTTCTGTTCCGCAAAACATCTCATTCGCCGTGAGATTGGAAAGACATTCCAGTAATACCGCAGGATGACATTCCTGTATTACACGCGCGATCGATACCGGGCACTCCACGGTTTCAAGCCCTTTTCCGGCGCGCAGTTCTTTGTGCCTGGCGATCCGTGCCTCCGCTTCCTTCCCGTCTCTTTGCATCGTCGCCAGATATGTTTTTTTCTTCCCCTGTCCGAGCTGCAACAGAAGACGTTCCGCATATTCCGATTTTCCGCTGGCGGCTCCGCCTGTCACCAGGATCATCATACTGCATCATACCTTTCATAAGCATCCATCCCCAGCGCATCAAAACCGGTATTGCCCCGGTATACCGCCAGGGCCATACGGAGCAACGGAAGGAGCATCACCGCGCCGGTCCCTTCGCCCAGCGCCAGCTCCGCGTGGATCGGTGCCTTCAGATGAAGCGCCTCCAGCAATAACGCCATCGCCGGTTCCTTTCCCTGATGACTTGGCAGCATATAACGCCGGCATCCCGGAAAGATCCGTTCCGCGGTCAGTGCTGCCACCGCCGAGATCACACCGTCGATGACAATGGGTACACCATAGAGCGCTCCACCCAGATAGATCCCCGCCATTCCGGCGATATCATATCCGCCCACACAACAGAGCAGGCGGAACACTTCATCCCGATCCGTAACGTCTCCGTTACCGGGCGCAAACCCATAACGATCCAGGCTCTCCCGGATCACGTTTCGCTTTCTTTCCAAGCCGGCAGCATCCAGTCCCGCGCCGCGTCCCGTCACCACATCCACCGCCGCGCCGGTAAGCACTGCCGCCATTGCTGCGCTTGTAGTAGTATTGCCGATCCCCATTTCCCCGGTCAGTACGATACGATAACCGCTCCCAACGCTTTCCTTCACCAGATCCGCGCCGGTCTGTATCGCACGTACCGTTTCTTCTGCTGTCATTGCCGGTTCTTTGCTAAAATTACGAGTGCCGTTTCGGATCCTGCAGTCCCGGATGTTTTCTTTTTCCCTGCTTCCCGTAATGGCATCCCGCACACCGATATCCACGGTCAGATGATCGATCCCTGCAGTCTGCGCCATACGACATACCGAAGAAGTGCCTCTCGCAAGGCTCCCTGCTACTGCTGCCGTCACTGATGCGTCAGACTGCGTCACGCCTTCTTCCACGATTCCGTTATCCGCACACATAATCAGCAGCCGTGCCGGTGCCGTTTCCACCTCTGCGCTCTCCTGCATCCCGGCCATACGCACGATCATCTCTTCAAACAGGCCCAGACCATCCAGCGGTTTGGCAATGGCATCCAGACGTTCTCTTGCCGCGCGCATACACTTCTCTTTCGGCATTTTCATGTGTGCCGACATTTCTGTAAGGCTCTTAAATTGTTCTGCATAGTATTTCTCACTCATTCGGCTGATCATTCCGTAACTGATGTTTTTTATGATATCGTTTTGCTGCTTCCGCAAAACGCTTTGCCGCTTTGGGGCTGCCGGAAAAAGCGATGTGCGGAAATCCCGCGTACAGGGTATCCGTAGCAACCCCTGCCATCCAGCTGCGGCTGTGATCGGTTTTTTCCGCGCGAAAGGCGTCACACGTCTGTTCCGATACGAAATAATGAAACTCGTGCGCCTTTAGCGTATCTCCTGCTTCTGCAAGCAATTGCTCCTTTTGCGCCGTTAACTCGATATATCCGAACTGTCTCTGGAAACCTTTGTAACTGCAATCTGCCTTCAGCGCTCCGGTCCCTTGAAAAATCCTTCCCTCTGCATCCGTAAGCCTTTGATGCAGATACAGAAAACCTCCGCATTCTGCGATCGTCGGCAGTCCGTTTTGTATTTTATCACAAATCTGACATCTCATCCGTTCATTTTTCTGCAAAGCCTCTGCATACAGTTCCGGATACCCACCAGGCAGGATCAGGCCGTCACAATCCGGCAGACTCGTATCTTGGCAGGGACTGAAGTCTAAGATCTCACAGCCGTACGCTTCCAATATTTCCAGATTTTCACGATAGTAAAAACAAAAAGCAGAGTCCCGTGCCACTGCGATCCGTACAGGAACTCTTTTGTCCTCTTTTACGGAAAACACTTCTTCCGTCTGCAATCCGTCTGTTTCTTCGATCATCGGCGCCTCTTCTGCCAGATCCTCAATACCGGCAAGATCCACCGTCTGTGCCAGACGTTTTGCAAGATCATCCATTTGCTCCTGAAAGCCTTCGATCTCCTGCGGTGTCACAAGCCCCAGATGCCTGCTCTTCAGCTGAAACTCTTTCTGCTCCGGCAGGAAGCCCACCGGTATGAGCCCCATTGCCCGGATCTGTTCTGCCGCCGCTGCATACAAGCGTTCCGGCAGACGGTTTAAGAGCACGCCTTTGATCTGTGCACCTTCCGGCCGGAAGTGAACAAAACCGTATATTTCCGCCAGTGCCGATAACGCCCTTCCCCTGCAGTCCACAACCAGGACCACCGGTGTCTGTGTCAGCGCTGCCACCTCCGCGGTAGATGCTGAAGAAGCAAAACCGATCCCATCGTAGTATCCCATCGCGCCTTCTATCACGGCAATGTCCTGTGTATGCTGCAGAAGACTGCGTTTCAACTGTTTCTCATCCTGAAAGAAACTGTCCAGATTGCCGCTGTCCACCCCCAGCACTTCCCGGTGAAACATGGGATCAATGTAATCCGGACCGCATTTATATGCAGCGGGCTTTTTTCCCCTCTTTTGCAGTGCCCGAAGCAATGCGCAGGTGATGGTCGTCTTTCCGACGCCGCTGTGCGTACCGGCAAACAGGATACGCGGACATTTTTTCTTCTCTGTCATACTTCGCCACCCTTGCCTTCTGCCGTGATCACATACACGGGATTCAGTCCTTCCATCATATGATAACGTCCGCGTGTTACTGATCTGGAAACACACAGCTGGGAGATTTCCGGTTCGGTAAAACCTGTCTCCTTCAGTGCCTTAATGCTTTCCTGCAGCGTTTCCAGCGCAGCGGCATTGATCACCACATGGATTACCGGATTCTTCTGCTTTAAGCATTTTAAAATGTCTTTCATTTTTCCGCCGCTTCCGCCGATAAAAGCCTTGTCCGGATTGGGCAGCTCCGCAAGGGCCTCCGGCGCCGTGCCGGCAACGATCTGCAGATTTCTGCACAAAAACCTGTTTTTATTCTTCTGCAAAAGTTCCAGTGCTTTTTTCTCTTTTTCGATGGCGTATACCTCTCCGTAAGCCGCAGCGATCGAGCACTCCACGGAGACGCTGCCGGTGCCTGCGCCGATATCGTACACTACATCCCGGTGTCCCACCGCCAGGCGGCTCATAGTAACGGCACGCACTTCGCTCTTGGTGATGGGCACATCTCCGCGGATAAAATCATCATCTGCGATTCCGCAGCTTCGCAGTATTTTTCCGTTTCCCTTCGGCTGTACCAGTAACAGGGACAAAGGATCCATTGCCGTATCTGCAAGTTCCTCCGCGCTTCCGCAGCGGACCTTCTCCTCCGGACTGCCAAAGCATTCGCCGATCCAGACCATACTCTCTCCGAAACCGAGCGTGCAGAGTTCTTTCAAAACTTCCGCAAATCCTTCCCCGCCAAGCAGTGCGAACTTTTCGCCTGCGCATAACGATGCATAATAGTTCTGCGCGCGTCCATGCAGACTGTAGATCTGTGCATCTCCCCAGGATTGCGCAGTACGGGCCGCGAGATAAGAAAGCGACGATACGCCCGGACAGATCCGCAGCGTAAACTGCTCCGGCAGCCCTGCCAGCAGGTTTGCATAGGCCGGCGCCGCGCTGTAAAAACCGCTGTCTCCGGATACCAGCACAGCGATCTTTTCTTCTTTTGCCGTCTCTATCACACTCCGCAGTTCCTGCGTACGATAACCGCAGCAGATTCTCTGTCCTTCCCGGCCCAGCGTTTTTACCAGCCGCTCCGGTCCGAATAAAAGCTGTGCGGTCCTTAAGCTTTCCAGCGCTTTTTCGGTCATGCTTTCTTTGCTGCCCATACCACAGCCGATGATCGAGATCTCTCTGCTCATTTGTTTATCCCCGTTATCTTGCTTAATAGCTCGTTTGCTTCTTCCAGCGTGATCCCCGTCTCTTCCACCGGTCTGCGGATCACGATCACTTCTGCCCCTGCCCGCTTTGCGGCACGGAGTTTCTCGTTGAAACCACCGCGGCTTCCGGACTCCTTGGTCACCAGTACCGCAATATGATATCTCTGTAACACCGCAAAATTATCTTTCTCCGAGAACGGTCCGAGCCCGGTCAGGATATGTTCCCGCTGCACGCCGGCTTTTAATGCCGCTTCCACGTTGGCTTCTCCCGGCAGGATGCGCGCATAGATCTCCGGATTCGATGCCAGTACTTCCGAAAATACCGGCAGTTCCTTACTCCCCGTCGTCAGCAGCACCGCCTGTTTCGAAAAACGCTCCTGTAAAATACGTGCCGCCTCTTCTGCATTCCCGGCTTCGATACCGTCCGCGATCTCTTCCCTTGCAC
The DNA here is from genome assembly GCA_017508825.1 of Lachnospiraceae bacterium. Taxonomy (GTDB): domain Bacteria; phylum Bacillota; class Clostridia; order Lachnospirales; family Lachnospiraceae; genus NK4A136. Next base: position 2,133 of record JAFWRC010000295.1, on the reverse strand, counting down.
GTAATACACGGATATAACGAACACCTTCTGTGTCACATGCTTTTCGGATATTTGCCGATACTTCCACGGCATAGGGATGTGTGGCATCCATGACAAAACACGGCCGGAACAAGCGCATCGTTTCCGCCATCTGCTCTGCATCCAGCCGTCCGATGTGCATACGCGCACTCGATGAAATCCTGTCCGGCAATACCTCCGCCCCTTCTTTGGTTGCTACGAACACATGGCAGTCCCATCGTTCCCAGGCCGTTTCCGCCAGGATATGTCCTTCCGAAGTACCGCCGAATAAAAAGATCGTATCCGCCATTTCTCTATTCCCCGCTGTTTTCCGTAAAGGAGGCATTCCCGTATTTTTCCAGATACCCCCGGGGCGTTACGATATGATCTCCGACGATCCTAGCCCGGCTGTTTCCGATCAGCACGACCGTCTGCATATCCACTTCGGCCTCTGCCAGATCTTTCAGCAATACGATCTGCGTATGCTCACCCTCCCGGCCGATCTTATGCGCCAGACCGCACGGCGTATCCGGAGACAGCATCCCGCATAGGATCGCACATGCTTCTTCAAAATGCGCTCTTCGGCTGTGACTGGACGGATTGTACAATGCGATGCAAAAATCCCCTTCCGCAGCCAGACGCAGACGTTTGCAGATGAGATCCCACGGCGTCATCAGATCACTCAGACTGATGATCGCAAGATCGTGTCCCAGCGGTGCGCCGAGCAGGGCCGCTCCGCTCATCGCTGCCGTCAGTCCCGCAACGATCCGTACTTCTACTTTCTCCAGCGCATGCATCTGTTCCAGGGTTTCCAGTACCAGGCCTGCCATCCCGTAGATCCCGGCATCCCCGCTGCAAACCACAGCAACCTCTTTTCCGGTCAGCGCGGTCTGCACTGCCAGATGGCAGCGTTCCATCTCTCCCTTCATCCCGGTAACCAGATATTCCTTGTCCGGAAACAGTTTCTTCATCAGTCCCGTATAGGTACGATACCCTGCGATCACATCCACCGAAGCCAGCACTTCACGCGCTTCCGTTGTCATATGTTTTTCATCACCGGGTCCGAATCCCACCACATAAAGCATCGCCGTTCTCCCTTCGGTTACGTTTATTTTCTTACCAGCCGGAACACATTATCTTTTTCCTCTTCCGGCAGTTTCCGTATATAGTCATACAGCAGATCCGTCACATGATCTCCCGCTCCGGCCGATGCGATCTCACGAAGCAGTTCCTCGGCTTCCTGCCGGTGTCCGAGTCCGAAATGCTGTATGGCCTGATGCAGTTTGATACTGTTATGATCACGCTTTTTCTTCTCTTCCTCCGCAAGACAATCCAGCACTTCATATACCTGCAGCACATCCTCTGCACCCGCGATCTGTGTCCGCCCGAGGAATCGCAGGTCAAACTGTTCCGGATCCGGCAGCCGCTCTACGGTATCTTTCGAGATCAGCATGGCGGTTTTATACTGTTTGGTCAGTCCCTCCAGCCGCGAGGAATAGTTTACAATCTCCGAAATGACCGCTCCCGCCAGTCGTTCACTCTCTCCCACGATACCGACTCTGGCCTGTCCGGAATGAATGCCGATCCCGATATTGATATCACTGATGCCGAGTCTTTCCGCCGTCTGCGGATCCAGCACGATAGCACGATAGATCTCTACACCGCTTTTTACGGCCTCCTCCGCATTTTCAAACAATGCCACGATCGCATCCCCGATATACTTGTCAACGAACCCTCCGTGCTCTCGTATGATCGGTCCCGCGATCCCGTAAATGATATTGACAAATTCAAAGTTTTCCTTTGCCGTCATGATCTCCGAATTGATGGAAAACGACCGGATGTCACAGGAAAACACGGTCAGTTCCCGTCCCGTGGAATCCCCCAGGGATAGGTCCGTAAACTTCTCTTTATCCAGAAGCGTACAGAATTGTTCCGGAACGAATTTATAATAAAACTGCTCCGTACGATCCTTCTCCTCAAACAGTTTCTCCAGGCTCTGGCCCATGGCATTGACCTGTGTACAGATCTCGCCCAGCTCATCCCCGGACCTGTAATCCACTCTTGCGGTAAAGTCTCCCTTTGCGATCTTCTGTACCACACCGGAAGCCTTTTTCTCTGCTCGGGTGATGTAAAAGG
>JAFWRC010000034.1 GCA_017508825.1 Lachnospiraceae bacterium | reverse complement strand
TCACAGGTTTTTGTCAACCATAAACCTGTTTTTATTCATTTTTACTACAAATTCCGGTTTGTCGAAATGTAGCGGTCGGTGAGCCATGGGGACGGTTCTGGCGAGCCACGGGGACGGTTCTTGTGGCTAAAGATCTTCGATCTTGTTGCCACAAGAACCGTCCCCATGGCTCACCGACCGCTACATTTCGACAAACCGGAATTTGTAGTAAAAACGAATAAAAACAGGTTTATGGTTGACAAAAACCTGTGAAACTCCTAAACTCTTATAAGAATGCTATAAATATAAGAAGTAATTGGGATTTACCCGGAATGGAGAGTAAGATGGCAGAACAGAAGAAACTGGTGGAAGAGATCACATCCATGGATGTGGATTTTGCCCAGTGGTACACGGACATTGTTAAGAAGGCAGAGCTGATCGATTATGCCAGCGTAAAGGGCTGTATGGTGATCAAGCCGGCAGGCTATGCACTGTGGGAGAACATCCAGAAAGCGCTGGATGCGAAGTTTAAAGAGACCGGCGTAGAGAACGTATATATGCCGATGTTTATCCCGGAGAGCCTGCTGCAGAAGGAAAAGGATCATGTGGAAGGCTTTGCACCGGAAGTGGCATGGGTGACCCATGGTGGTCTGGAGCCGCTGCAGGAGCGTCTGTGTGTAAGACCGACTTCGGAGACACTGTTCTGCGATTTCTATAAAGATGCGATCCAGTCGTATCGTGACCTGCCGAAGCTGTATAACCAGTGGTGCAGCGTGGTACGTTGGGAAAAGACCACCAGACCGTTCCTGCGCAGCCGTGAGTTTTTGTGGCAGGAAGGTCATACCGCTCACGCAACCGCTGAAGATGCGGAGGCACGCACCATTCAGATGCTGAATGTGTATGCGGATTTCTGTGAGCAGGTACTGGCGATCCCGGTGATCAAGGGACGCAAGACCGATAAGGAAAAATTTGCAGGCGCGGAAGCTACTTATACGATCGAAGCGCTGATGCACGATGGTAAAGCGCTGCAGTCCGGTACCAGCCACAACTTCGGTGACGGATTTGCCAGAGCATTCGGTATCCAGTATACCGATAAGGAGAATAAGCTTCAGTATGTACACCAGACTTCCTGGGGTATGAGTACCCGTATCATCGGCGGTATCATCATGGTACACGGTGATGATTCCGGTCTGGTACTGCCGCCGAAGATTGCGCCGACCCAGGTGATGGTGATCCCCATCCAGCAGCGTAAGGAAGGCGTATTGGAGAAGGCAGCAGAGTTGAAGTCCGAACTGCTGGAGAAAGGCTTCCGCGTGAAGCTGGATGACAGCGATAAGAGTCCGGGATTTAAGTTTGCCGATCAGGAAATGCGCGGTATCCCGCTGCGTGTGGAGATCGGTCCGAAGGATATGGAAGCAGGCCGCTGCATTGTGGTACGCCGCGATACCAGAGAAAAGACCGAGGTGGCGCTGGCAGATCTGGCTGCAAAGGTAGGAGAACTGTTAGAGCAGATGCAGAAGGATATGCTGGAGCGTGCAAGAAACCACGTGAAGAATCATACCTATGAAGCAAAGAATTACGAAGAGTTCTGCGATACCATCAACAACAAGCCGGGCTTTGTAAAGGCTATGTGGTGCGGAGAGCTTGCTTGCGAGGAAAAGATCAAGGAAGATACCACGGCAACCAGCCGCTGTATGCCGTTCGAGCAGGAGCAGATCAGTGATGTCTGCGTATGCTGTGGCAAGCCGGCCAAGAAGATGGTTTATTGGGGGAAGGCTTATTAAATCAGCAGTTTTCTATGAAAGCATCTCTGAAAACAGAGATGCTTTTTTCGTTTTACCTGGGGGAGAAACGGATGAAAAAGAGAGAAAAGAAACAAAACGGACGTGTTGTCGTGTATTCGGAATGCACCAGTCAGCAGGTGACGGATGCCCTGGATTTCCTTCTGGATTTTCGGGATACGTATCTTTGGGCTACGATTTTTAAGGGGTGTAAGTGGGGATATATCCTGGGAGAAGAGCATGATCCGCAGAAAGAAAAGAACGACGGAAAAAAGAATACAAAGCATTCCTTCCTGTATCGTTTTTTAAAGAATATTACCTGGGAAGTGATTTTACTTGTAGAAATCTGGCTTTGGATCTCGATGCATAATTTGGAGGATACCTATGTATATATGGGGATTGGTGTCCCTCTGTTTTTTGGCGTACTGGCAGTGGCTTTTTTTGGAGTGGGCTATTATGATTCCCTGAAAAAGGAGAAAAAAACTCTGATCTTTCCGGAAAAAGGGCAGGGGATGTTATTTTTGGGTTCCGGTGAGAGCGGAAATAAGTATATATGGAACAGGTTTAAACAAGACATATTGAATAAAAGTAAATGGCACGCAGTGTTATGGATTCTTGCAATCTGGGTTCTGGTAATGTGGAGCGTTCTCATGGTTAAATATGGATATGGATCAGAGCGATTTTTTTGGGAGTATTTAACCGGCATTCTTTTTCAAAATGTGTTGTATTCATTGGCTGTTTTATGGACTTGTTATACGGCGTATAAGGTTTTTCTGGGAGAAGTCTATGTTTCCGTTTTTGATAAGACCGGACAGGATATAGCATTATGGGAAGACCGGGCGGATCATATGAAGCATTTATGGACGAAAGTGACCTTGTATGGTCTGATTTCCAGATCAATGCTAGTACATAATATGAAAAAGAAAAAAACCTTCTCTTGGACAGAATATTATTATAATGGGTTCATCCGGTATGAATCAGGATATCAATTGCTGGAATCAGCCTGTTATCTTTCCTGGCTTCGCTGTCTTTGTCTGCTTTCGGAAGAAATGAAGCAATTTACGGATCAATATGATGAGGAACATATAAAGGTTGAGATTAGGGAGGATAAAGATTGTAATGATGAGAAGGGGACAGGCATGTATACGATCGTACTTACGGGAGAGAACATAGGGAATCAGGATACGGTAGTACCGATGGAGGCGGAGACAAGGACGCGGTCATATACGTTGCCATATCTGATCGGGCAACAGCTGATGCGGGAATTTCGAAATACAAAATGTTTGGATCTGAGTGTTATGGATTGGCGCTACAGATCCGTAGGAAAATCATTTAATAAATATAAGGAGATTATGATGCATGATTTGAAGTCTGTTTGGAAATGTAATGAAAACTCGGAGGTCATTCAGTATCTGAACAGAAAAGATGATTTTACGGAAATGTAGATTTATGATCGAACCGGGTCGGCGAATGCCGACTCGGTGTGTTTTTTATCCTGCCTGGCACAACTGCTGCAGTGCCTGCTCTGCAATGATGATCTCGTAATGTTCTTCCATATAGGCTTCCAGTGATCTGGCATTATAAGCACGGTCACAGAAATCCATCAATACCGTGCATAGTTTTTTGTAGGCGAGCGGTGTAAGATAGTCTGCGTAAAGCAGCAGATAATACATACCGTCTGCCGGATTCTTATACAGGATGCTTTCACCCATCTCGTAGGATTTTACTGCCAGTGCGGCATCGATGGTCGATCCCAGATCGGAAAAACAGAAGATCCGGTTTTCCTGGCGAACGTTCTGCTGGGCCTTCGGATCCTGCTTGCCTGTATTAGCTGCAGCCGGTCTGGCACCCGTAAACATTTCCGTGAACAGATCCCGCAGGGTCTTTCCGACGGAAGGAATATTGCCGTTGTTATCCGCAGTGCCACTGATGGAAATGGAGATACTGTTGCTGTTTTCATTTTCATCTGCAGTATCATTTCCTTCATCGGTAGCGATGTTACCGGTCAAAGCCGTTGCGAACTGAGCCAGCTTGGACTCCAGTTCATCCGGAGCCTCCACTTTGGTGATGACAAATACGATCACACCAGACTGCATCGGTACCGCCTCGATCATCAGC
>JAFWRC010000294.1 GCA_017508825.1 Lachnospiraceae bacterium | reverse complement strand
GTGAGAAGCAGTTTTTTCGCAGTACGCACTCCCGGTAACAACGCAAACACCAAATAGCCGTACCATTGCTCCGACAGAACGGCAAACAGAAAAGTGATCCCCAGCTGCAGCACAAAGCTCCGGCGATCTGCGTCGTCTTTCATATATGCCGCCGTAGTAACAAGCATAAGAAGCCCGCCGGCCAGCAGCATCAGGGAAGCGTGCCCCGATGCCGCTGCCGTTACGAGCGTCAGCAGCAGTATGCAAATGTTTACCGCCAGGATCCGTATCATCCTTATCCTCTGTTATCTTCCCTCACCGCGCTGCACTTGTGCCGTTACAGAAACATCCGGCTGTGTGTTGCAGCATTCCATTACCTTCTCCAATGCTTCCCCTGCCGGGCATTCGATATCCGGCAGGATCGGCAGGCCTTCTTTACTTGTGTCCACGCGATGCCATGCCTTTGTGGAGATCTGCATATAGATACCTGAATTTGGCAGGCGATATCGCACAATTTCACCATAACTGGACGGAAGATTGCCGCACGGCTCTCCGACGATCGTTCCCAGTCCGTTATCCTGGATCAGCATTGCAAAGTCCATGGCCGCGCTGTAGGAAAACACGGAAGTCAGCACATACACATTCCCGTCAAATACATTCTCTTTCTGACGGTTCGTACAGACCGACTGTTCATACGGCACCAGAAAATAATGCATTCTCCATTCACACGCCCAGTCTTTATACGTTTCCGTATCCAGATAGTTGATAAACTCATCCGCTACCAGCGATGATCCGCCGGAATTGCTGCGCAGATCCACCGCAACATTGCGTATTCCCTTCTCCGCCACTTCCTGAAACATCTCCGCCAGAGTATTCCGATAGACGGAGTTGTAATCACATTCATTCAGCGTCAGTACTGCCAGACTGTTCTCTTCATCAATCTCGTAATAAACAAAGCCTTTTTCATCGTCACTCTCATCCGCCGTACGCAGATCCTCACCCAGCTTTGCTTCTACATAATCATACACTTCATCCAGTATTAGATAATCCGCCGCCGTAACTGCAAGATCGAATGGCGCACCGTCTTCCGAAATATAATTATAGGTCATTTCTCCACTGGTATCTATCCCCAGATAACGCAGGCCTTCCAACGTACTGATCCGTGTCTTCAACAGACGGATTCCGTAACTTTCCGTTTCATAACTTACCAGCCCCGGATGGTTCTTTAAAAAGTCCTCGAGGCGCTCGCCGTTGATCCCGACGATGTATACCCCGCCTTCTTCATCTCATAGTTGTACTTCATATAATGCATCTCTGCCCAATCCTCATCCAGATGCGTGTGTCCGTCATCAAAAAGGGCAAATACCGATTCGAGTTCGCGACTCAGTTCATAGGTCGGGATACTCTCCCGCTCCGACAGTTCCTTTCGTACCTGTTGCGCCTTTTCCTCCGCCTCTGCCGGCAAGCCGTCCATCGTAAGCGGATGCAGGCGCTCCAGATATTTCATCGCATACTCAAAATCTTCCAAAGCCTCTTTACGACTGATCATACGCTCCCCGTCACATTGCTTTGCAAAACAATCCAGCCGTCCCGAAGATCCGTTCCAATACGGATTGATCAACACAAACAGAAACAGTAAGGCATAGATCATTACATCCGTTACGATCAGAGCAACGCGTTTCAATGCAGTCATTTTACCGTTCCGGTCTTTCGTCCGCTTCCGATACCACAGCTGCAGCAGGCCCAGCCAGACAGCCGCCCCGATCATCACGGCCGTTTCATTCATATCAATGCAATACTTGTTCAGCAGTACCACCAGCAGGACCGCTGCATGCAGAAGCAGCCCCCCGATGCCTTTTAAGATTTTTTTCATTTTTCTCCTCCTCCTTAAAACTCCGTCACATCCGCTTTCATCATTGCACACCCTTTGGTGATCACAGATGGGATCACCACCAGCAGGTTGGAAAGAACCACTGCGGCTATGCCCAATGCCGAATAATACGGCAGGTATTGTCCCTTCGGAATATAATAGAGTTCATTCATCAAAAACGCATATAAGAAAGAAAGCACCATCCCGATCACAATCCCGATCAGATCCATCGTAACGATCTCACCTGCACACTTCCGAAAGATCCGTCCTCTCGTCATGCCCAGCGCACGGTAGATGCCAAACTCATAGGTCCGTTTGATATAGTGCCCTGTCAGTACCGTGTTCACTGTCACCGCATGGATCACCGACAGGATCAGTATGCACAGCAGGAACATATAGTTGTACGCTGCAAACTGTTCCGAATTCATATCCGCCATCAGACCATTTACATTCACTTTACGTCCGGCTGCCTTGTTTTCCAGATACTCCCGCAGTTCCCGTCCGGACATTTCGTTTGAAAAAACATTGGCCCTTGCCAGGTTCTCATCATCCCTTACCACATAGAAAACCGTGTAACTGTTATCTTCCGTCAGCGCAGCAAGTGTATACGCCCCGTGAATGTCATCATTCAGTGAATAATCCACCCGGTCACCGACCTGCAATCCGTATTGTGCTGCGAGTGCCGTAGACATCACCACATTCCGGTCCCCCACAGCAGAAAGATCACAATCGATGCCCAGATGCGCAAATGCCCGCTTAAGATCCTCCGGCGTATTAAACACCATGGAATCATTTCCCATCTCTACCCCCATGGTGCCCTTCCAGTTCAGTCCCGCAAACCCTCTGGCGCTGCGTTCCAGTACGATCAGTTTCTCATCGGCCTGCAGATCTTCCAGATACGATGTGAACTCCTGCAGACCTTCATCGGTCGGGTCCGCGCCGATCATACAGATCTTTGCATCGTACTCTTCACCTTTACTCCAGAAATAGTGCAGGCTGCTGATATAGTTGCCGGCTATGAATAAAAATACGGTGCACAGAAACAAAACGATCAGGATCGCCGCACGCACTTTATTCTCTTTGATATAATAGAATGCCGATAACGGTCTCATCCTCTCTCACCTTGCAGGATCTCCGATGCGCCCTCGCCGATCCCGCCGTCCCACATCTCAATGATACGGTCGCAGTCTTTTAAAATGCTCTTATCGTGTGTGATCACCAATACCAGGCGTTTCCCGGAATACTCCTTTAAGATCTTCATCACCTGAAACGCATTCTCATGATCCAGTGATGCCGTCGGCTCATCGGCAAAGATCACCTTGGGATCATTGATAACGGCTCTTGCAATGGCGACCCGCTGGCACTGTCCGCCGGAGTGTTTCGCCGGCTTTTTGGAGAACTCACGCTCCCTGATCCCCAGCCGTGTCAGGATTTCTTCCGCCTTCTTTCTCGCGTTTTTGTCTTTTTCATATGCGGCAACCATCACATTATCCACTGC
>JAFWRC010000293.1 GCA_017508825.1 Lachnospiraceae bacterium | reverse complement strand
TTGACACCTATATCCGGAAGAATAACGGAAACAATAATCTGGATAACTACTGGGTGAAGTTCCCGGATTTCGGGGCGGGATGTTTCAAGGATATTGCGGAGCATAATTACACAATGTGAGAAAAAGATGAAACTATTCAAGAAAAAAGTGCGAAAAAGATGAAATGTTTCAGGAAAAAAGCGCGAAAAAGATGAAAAGCATCAAGAAATACGTTGATGCATAAAAGGACGGGGGCTATAATGAACATAGAAAAATACATAATAGCAAGATGAAAAAGGCTCTGTGGTGTACAGGGCAATGATATAAAAGGTTTTAATATGGGTAAAAAATACAAAAAGGCGGCACCGGAGAAGCCGCAGAAGACGTTATGGCAGAGCTTCAGCGAGAATGCGCTGGAGATGCTGACCGCAGGATATGCGTTTCTTTTTTTGTGCATTTTTCCACTGTATTATGATCTGGGAGAGCACGGAAAATACTTTAATATGGGGGCTACCAAGTACGCCTTTTTTAAGTGGGTTTCCATTGTCGGGCTGTCTCTGATCCTGGCGGCGTATATCTGTAATTTTATTGCCTGGCGGAAGGATGAGCGGATGATCGGGAAGCTCAGGACCTTATCTGCAGCGGATTATTCTGCGGCAGTGTTTCTTGCGGTCAGTATGCTGTCCTATATCTTCAGCAGTTTTCCGGATGTGGCGCTCTGGGGCTATAAAGGCTGGTATATGGGCGTGATGAGCCAGCTGTTTTTCGTGGCAACATTTTTCTTTGTGGCGCGCGGCTGGAAGTGGGGCCCGTTTACGCTGATCGTGATGGTGATCACAGCAGCCATCTGTTACCAGATCGGTATCCTGCAGCGCTTCTGCTTCAATCCACTGGGGATGTATGATCGGGTGGGAGATGAGGATATCGAGAAGTTTCTCTCAACGCTCGGGCAGACGAGCTGGTATTCCTCTTATGCGGTGCTGGCGCTGCCCTTTGGTTTATATTTTTACCAGACCGCGGAAAAAATATGGACGCGCGCACTGGCCGGGGCCTTCGTGGCGCTGGGGTTCGGGATGGTCTGCACGATCAACAGCGACAGCGCGTATATGGCGGTGCTCCTTATCCTGATGGTGTTTTTCTGCTACGCATTGGAAAGCAATGCGAAGATGCGGCGCTTCCTGGAAATCGTACTGATCGCGCTGGCATCGTTCCGTGTGATCGGCTTGATGCGGGCATTGTTCCCGGAACGGGAACCGAACTATGTCATCAACGACGAAGCGCTTACGAGATTTATCACCGGATCACCGGTGATGCTGGTGGTACTGATCCTGTTTCTCGGGATCTATGCGGCATTCCGGATCGCAACCATGGAAGATGCGCAGCAGGGAAAAGAGGGGGCGCGGAAAGCGGCTTTTGATATCTCAAAACACCGGGACCGGATCTGGGGGGTAACGAAGACGGCAGCAGTACTGGTGGTCTGGGCGGCGCTTCTGCTGATGATCCTGGTGACAACCGGAAAAATGCAGATCGGAGGCGAAGGCAGTTTTCTGTATTTCGGAGAAAGCTGGGGCAACCACCGCGGCTTTAACTGGCGTATGGCGGCGCGGGCCATTACCAATGCATCGTTTAAAGACCTGCTGATCGGCGTGGGACCGGACTGTTTTGATGGGGCGATGGATACCTATTGCGCGGATGAAGTAGCAGAGTACTGGCATGGATTGTCGCTGGCCTGCGCGCACAACGAATGGCTGAATATGCTGGTGACGGAAGGTGTACTGGGATTGGTATCCTATCTGGGGATTTTTCTGCTGGTATTTTTCCGGGCAGCAAAACGTGTGGCAAAAGAACCGGTACTGATGGTCTTTATGGCGTGTATTGCGGCGTATGTCGGACACAATATCTTCTGCTACCAGCAGTGCGAGTGTACGCCGGTCATCTTTATCCTGATGGGAATGGCGGAAATGATCAACAGGTCGGTGGATCCGGAGAAAGGAGCGGCAGAATGACGGTATCCTTATGTATGATCGTAAAAAATGAAGAGAATGTGCTGGCACGTTGTCTGGATTCTTTTAAAGACTTGGCAGACGAGATCGTGATCGTGGATACCGGTTCGACGGACAGGACGAAGGAGATCGCGGCGCGGTATACGGATAAGCTGTATGATTTTGCATGGATCTTCGATTTTGCGGCGGCGCGGAATTTTGCTTTTTCCAAATGCAGCGGGGATTATATCTACTCGGCCGACGCGGATGAGCTGATCGATGCGGAGAATGCCGCAAAATTCAAGGCTTTGATGGAAGTGATGGAGCCGGAAGTCGAGATCGTGCAGATGTGGTATGTGAACCGGCACGGATACCAGACGACGGAAAACTTTGAAAAGGATCTGCGACCGAAGCTGTTTAAGCGGCAGCGGACTTTTGTCTGGATCGATCCGATCCATGAATCGGTGCGGCTGGAGCCTGTGGTCTTTGACAGCGAGATCGAGATACAGCACTGGCCGGAGGCACAGCATTCGGCAAGGGATTTCGGCGTTTTCTTAAAGGCGGCAGCGGAAGGCAGGGCGCTTTCCGGGAAACTGCTGCATATGTATGCGATGGAGCTGTTCTTATCTGGGACGGACAGGGACTTTGCACAGGCAGTGCCGGTATTTCAGAATGCGATCTATGAGGAACAGCGCGGCGCGGATGAGCGGATGGACTGCTACTGTGTGCTGGCGAGAGCAGCCAGACTGGCGAAAGATGTGAATGCGTTCTTTAAATGGGCACTGAAGAATATCAGTCTGGAACCCTGTTCGGAGGTCTGCTGCGAGCTGGGGCAGTACTATTTTGATGCAGGGGACTATGAGGAAGCCAGTGTCTGGTATATCAATGCGCTGCAGGAGACCGAACCGATCCTGCAGGCGCGTGCCGGGGAGAAGATCCCGTTGGAGATGCTCTCGCACTGCTACGAAAAGATGGCGGGGCTGTATCCGGAGATGGCGGAGACGCTTCTTCAGATGGCGGTGGAATATAAGGGGAGGGCGATGGAGAGCAAAGGCTGAAGAAACACCTCATCAGTCAGCGGTCTCGCCTGCCGGCTCGGTCGGCGCTGAACGTGTGCCGCTGGCACACAGCGCCCCTCAAGGGGAAGCCAAGAGATAGAATTGTGAAACGGAGCGTGAAAAATGCATAAGTTTCACGCACATCTTTGTTGCTTTTTTGCACAAATATTTCTTTTAAATTTCTTGTAAGTTTGACAAAAACATGCTATATTTAGAGTAACTATAAAAAGGGTTACTATACCCTTTTGAAGCTGACTTATAACAGATGTACCCATTCGCACGAGCCTTTAGAGACCGGTTATCCGGGATTATTGAAAGGCAGCGGCACGCAACGGAGGCGGCCGGAAGGTGCGGATATCGGATCAATCACCGGATGGAATAGGAGCTGATATAGCGCCGGAGGAGAGATCCAAACGATCATGGAAGAAAGGAGGGTACAGGTATGGCGATCAATACAGCTGTTTTATCAAATGTCTATAATTATTACCAGGCCGATCTTGTGCCCAGGTCTTCTTCCAATCGTTTTGATTCCCACAAGAAGAAGGATCTTCAGGACATTTATAAGTCCATTGTCAAGATCAGTAAGGACGAGCCCGTCTTTTTGATGGATCGTTCCAAAGATGTGGAAGAGTACACCATTAATATGAAAGAGAACGCCATGAAGTTCCGCTCGGAAGTGGGAACCATCGGCGGACTTGATGATGCAACGATCTTTAACCAGAAGACGGCGTTTTCTTCCGACTCGGAGATCGCAGAGGTATTGGACCGCGGCAGCAATACGCAGAAGGCCGGCGAAGAAACGGAGCCGGTGGAACTGATGGTGCGGCAGCTGGCCAAACCGCAGGTCAATGTAGGCAAGTACCTGAACCCGGACGATGCGGGCATCGCGGAAGGAAATTATTCCTTTGACGTGCAGACGCTTTCTTCCAATTATGAGCTGCAGTTTACGATCAGCCAGACGGATACCAACAAGGAGATCCAGGGGCGCCTGGCCCGCCTGATCAATAATTTCAACCTGGGCCTGCAGGCTGAGGTGGATGAGGATGATCTGGGCAACACGGCGCTGGTGATCCGGTCCAAATCGGTCGGTGATAAGAGCGCCGAGGGCGGACATTTCACCATATCGGATGAGAATACCAGCCAGCAGCGCGGCATCGTGGATTATCTGGGAATACGCAAGGTGAGCCAGGAAGGCACGGATTCGATCTATACGATCAACGGAGAGACGCATACGGCACCGGGCAATGATGTGCGACTGAACAACAGCTATGACGTGCGGCTGAAGGAAGCGGCGCCGGGCAAGAGCGTACTGATCGGGTACAAGCCGGATGTGGAGTCAATGAAAGATAATATCATATCGCTGGCGGGTTCCTACAACAGCTTTATCAAGGCGACTGCGGAATTCGCGGAAAAACAGCCGAGAACGAATCTGCTGGTAAGGGATATGAAGGTAAACGGCGCATTTTACAATTCCGGACTGGAACGCCTGGGTGTAACGCAGCAGGAAGACGGAACACTGGCGGTGGATGAGGAAAAACTGTCGGAGGTATTGAACGATGCGGAAGCTCCGAACGGGCTGGACAGCTTAAAGGACTTCACGAAATCGGCGCTGCGCAAGGCGAATGAGGTGCAGCTCAATCCGATGGATTATGTGGAGAAGCGGATCGTGGCATATAAGAACCCGACGAAACCGCATTTTGCAAATCCTTATGTGACCAGCGCATACAGCGGAATGCTGTTTAACGGGTATATGTAAAACGGGAACATACGGATACGAAGCGAAATGATCCGTAAACGCGGAATGTGGGCGAATCCCGAGACGATGATCCCGGGGTTCGTTCTTTCTGTAAAGACTCCCGCAAATGTATATACAAATCGAGTTATACACCGGTTGTTTACGGAATTGTGATAAAAATACGCATTGTTTACGAAATAATAGTTCTCAAATGAATTGTTCTATGCTATACTCATTGAGAAAATATGTTATGTGAACCAAGAGGGACGGATGTCAGAACTGAAAGAAGAGACTACAATTGATATTATAGAAGCGGAAGATCCGGCGGAAACGGAAAATCCTGCGGGAGCGGAAAAAACTGTGGAAGCGGAAAAAAATGCGGAAACAGAAAATTCTGCGGAAACAGAACTTTCTGAAGCGGCGGAACAGGAAGAGAAGGCGGATCCGGAAGGAAAAGAGAAGCCGGCAGAAAAATCTGATAAGGAAACCGTTTCAGAGACGGAAGACGGGGGACCGGACGGCACCGCAACGGCAGATGAGGAGCAGGAAAGCGGATCTGCGGAAGACGTGACAGAAGAAGCGGCAGCGCAGGAGTCGGAAGGCGGATCGACGGAAGAATCGGCCGAAGCACCGGCAGCGCCTGCTTTTGACGCGGATGCATACCTAGAACAGCTGGCGGAGGCGAAGCGTTCGATCACGGCGGGGATCGTGATCTACAAAGGACGCATCAACGAGAAACTGCAGGAGCGTACGCCGGAAGGCTACAATGCACTGACTTCGATCATCAATGAGCCGCAGTATGACCGTATCTCACAGTACGATGCGGAACTGGCGGCATTTAAGACCACCGGCTCGATCTATCAGATGGAGGCCGGGGCAGAGCCGGTCACGATCTATGACAGCATCGAATACCTGGATGATTATACGGTGGTATATGAACAGATGATGTTTTTCCTTCGAAGGATGCAGTTTGGCCTGGACTATTCCGACTATATGATATGGCTGCAGGAATGGTGCCTGACGGTTCACTTTGTCGTACAGATGCTGCAGGAGAGTGAGCTTGGAGAAAAAGGCAAAGTTGCGCTGATCCTGGCGGATCTGTATGAGGAGAACGGTCAGAAGAAAGAGGCAGTCTATCTGCTCAATATGATGAAGGAGCAATGTTCGGAGGAAGAGCAGGCGCTGATCGCGGAAAAGCTGGAGAAACTGCAGGAGTCATAAGGGATGAACGGGAAAAAGTTTTGTTTTCTGATCGTTACAAATAAAGAAGAGTATTATAATGAATGTGTTTATTATATCAGTAACCTGAAGGTGCCCGAAGGTTATGTGATGGAATGCGTTCCGGTGACGAATGCTACCGGGATGGCTTCCGGCTACAATGCTGCGATGCAGGTGACGGATGCAAAATACAAGATCTTTATCCATCACGATGTATTTATCCTGAACCGGCATTTTCTCGGGGATCTGCTCAAGATCTTTGATTCGGATCCGGAGATCGGCATGGTGGGGGTGACGGGGATCCCGAAGCTTCCGAAGGATATGCTGCTCTGGGGCGCGCCGAGGGTAGGGGCGCTGTACAACAGCGGAACGGGCAAGACCGATTACGAGCATTATTCCTACCAGCTCGATGATGGCATGGATGAAGTGGAATGCGTGGACGGTCTGCTGATGGCGACTACGGCAGATCTGAAATGGCGCGCGGACATTTTTGACGGCTGGGATCTGTATGATGCATCCCAGAGCTGTGAGCTGCGGCGCAAAGGGTATAAACTGGTGGTGCCGGTACAGAAGCAGCCATGGGTATTCCATGATAAAGCGATCTCTGCGGTATGGAATTATAATAAGTACAGAAAGATCTTTCTGAAAGAATATGCGGCAGAGCTGGAAAACGCATAAAACACAGGATTTATCAAAAAAAGAGTTGACACGCGTGCGGAAGGCATGATATATTATCCTTCGCAAGAGCAAAAGACTCTTTTTTTTGTGCAATTTCAGGAGGTAGAAAGATGCGTACAAGAATCACATTGGCATGCACAGAGTGCAAGCGTCGTAACTATGACACGAGCAAGGATAAGAAGACTCATCCGGATCGTATGGAAACAAAGAAATATTGCAGATTCTGCAAAGCTCACACCTTACACAAAGAGACGAAGTAAGTTTCTGTAGTTTTTTATTAGGTAAGGAGGCCGATTATGGCGAACACCGAAGAGAAAAAGGCGAAAAAGCCCCCTTTCTTGAAAGGCGTCAAGACTGAGTATAAGAAGATCAGCTGGCCGGAGAAGAAATCCCTGACCCGCCAGACGGTAGCAGTGGTTGTGATCACGACCATTTTGTCCGTGTTGATCGCTTTGCTTGATTATGTGATCAAGTATGGTGTGGAATTCTTGACAACATTTTAGGGTGGAGAGAAACTATGGCAGACGGGAAAGCAAAGATCAAACGAATGGGTGAACTGCAGGCAATCCTTGCAGGCCCGGAAGAGACCAGCGAGATCTTAAAGCCGGTTCGTACTGTTTCCGAAGAGGAAATAAAGAAACTGGAAGATCATGATATCGGCCAGAGTGACAACAAGTCCGGGCGCGGTATGGGCTGGTATGTGGTACACACCTATTCAGGCTATGAGAAGAAGGTCAAAGAGACCATCGAGAACATGGTAGAAAACCGGCATCTGGAAAACAAGATCCTTGAGGTCAAGGTTCCGATGCAGGAAGTCGTAGAGATCAGTTCCAAGGGCAAGAAGACGGTTCAGAAGAAGAGTTATCCGGGCTATGTATGGATCCATATGGATGCGGATGATTCCGAAGCGTGGTATGTAGTGCGTAATACCCGCGGTGTGACCGGTTTCGTCGGACCGGGAAGCAAGCCGGTTCCTTTGGAGGATTACGAGATCGAAAAGATCGACCAGGACAAGGTGGCACAGGTAGAGTTCGAGAAGGGCGATACCATTATGATCACAGACGGTGCCTGGAAGGATACCATCGGTAATGTGGCACGCATCGACGAGAACAAGCAGACCGTTACCATTATGGTTGAGATGTTCGGCCGCGAGACTCCGGTAGAGATCGGTTTCTATCAGGTAAAGAAGATCGATTAAGATCGGTTAAAGTAAGTCAAAGTATGTTTATTCGATGATCACGCACATTTGCGTGCGTATCATCCGGATATGTGGGAGCGGTATCGCAATATAAATTGCCAGGTACTGCGCCACTACCACATTTATAAAGGAGGAAGCCAAAATGGCAAAGAAAGTAACTGGTTACATCAAATTGCAGATTCCGGCAGGAAAAGCAACACCGGCACCGCCCGTTGGTCCAGCTCTGGGTCAGCATGGCGTAAACATCGTTGAATTCACAAAGCAGTTCAACGCACAGACCGCAGACAAGGGTGATCTGATCATCCCGGTAGTCATCACGGTATATGCTGATCGTTCTTTCAGCTTTATCACCAAGACTCCGCCTGCAGCAGTTCTCATCAAGAAGGCCTGCAATCTGAAGTCCGCATCCGCTACACCGAACAAGACCAAGGTAGCTACCATCTCCAAGGCTAAGGTACGCGAGATCGCTGAACTGAAGATGCCGGATCTGAATGCTGCATCCATCGAAGCCGCTATGTCCATGATCGCAGGTACCTGCCGTTCCATGGGCGTGACTGTAGAAGAGTAAGGAGGAGATCACGATGAAGCACGGAAAGAAATATACAGAGGCAATGAAGCAGTTTGACCGCGCAACCTACTACGATCTGGCAGAGGCTTGCGGTATGGTCAAGAAGACCGCTACTGCAAAATTTGATGAGACAGTAGAGGTTCATATCAGAACGGGCTGTGACGGACGTCACGCAGAGCAGCAGATCCGCGGCGCTGTAGTACTTCCGAACGGTACCGGTAAGACAGTAAGAGTTCTGGTTTTCGCTAAGGGCGATAAGATCAACGAGGCAGAGGCTGCAGGCGCTGATTATGTAGGCGGCGAGGAGCTGATCCCGAAGATCCAGAACGAAGGCTGGTTTGAGTTTGACGTAGTAGTAGCTACACCGGATATGATGGGTGTTGTAGGTCGTTTAGGTAAGGTACTCGGTCCTAAGGGCTTGATGCCGAACCCGAAGGCTGGTACCGTTACAATGGACGTTACCAAGGCAATCAACGATATCAAAGCCGGTAAGATCGAATACAGACTGGACAAGAGCAACATCATCCACTGCCCGATCGGCAAGGCTTCTTTCACAGAAGAGCAGCTTTCCGAGAACCTGGGCGCGCTGATGGATGCTATTGTAAAGGCTAAGCCGAGCACCCTGAAAGGCCAGTATCTGCGCAGCATTACGCTGGCAACGACGATGGGCCCGGGCGTACGTATCAGCACTGCTAAGTTCTAAAGAAATACAAAGGTTATCTCACGGCCCCCATGATCATTCATGGGGGTTGTTTTATGAGCAGGATATGAAGAAAAGAAAGAAGCGTTTTCCGAAACAACTGAAGATCTTCCTGGTCACGCTGGCAGTGGTGCTGGTCATGGGCACGATCCTTCTGCTGGCAGGCAGGGCATCGAAGACGCAGGAACCCGGACCGGCAGACGGTGCGCCGGGGGAGGGCGCTCCGGAGCAGGCAGTTTTGCCGACGGCAGAGCCGGAGACAGGTACGCCGACAGAACCGGCAGCGGATCCGGCAGTTCAGACCGCTGTGGATCTGGTGCCTGCGACCGATGTGACACCGGCCGAAGGTGAGCAGGGATCCAGGGAAACGGCAGAACCGACAGAGGCTGTTCAGGAAGCAATCCCGGGAGCAGTTGCCCTGGGCAGTGGTATTTCCGCAGAACACGTCTATACCGTGGACGCGAAGGAAGAGGGAAAGATCACCTTTGCTTTTACCGGGGACATCCTTTTTGATCCCGGCTATGCCATCTACTCGAAATATCGTCAGAACGGATATGTTTTGGAAAACTGCATTTCTTCTGATCTGCTGGGACGGATGCGGGATGCGGATGTGTGCATCGTGAACAATGAGTTCCCGTATTCGAAGGGCGGTTCCCCCTGTGAAGGAAAGACCTATACGTTCCGGGCGGATCCTTCCTCTGTGGAGATCCTGAAGAATATGGGCGTGGATATCGCCGGAGTAGCGAACAACCATGCATTTGATTATGGACTGCAGGCGTTTGAAGATACGCTGACGACACTGGCGGATGCCAATATTCCCTATGCCGGCGGCGGATGGAACCTGGAAGAGGCAAAAAAACCGATCTATATCGTTGCAGGCGGGATGAAGATCGGGATCGTATGCGCGACACAGATCGAGCGATACAACAGTCCGCATTCCAAAGCGGCTACGGATACGCAGGCGGGCCTGCTGCGCAGCTTTCCGGATATCAATATGACGCTGGATGCGATCCGGACAGCCGAGGCGAACAGTGACTTTGTGATCCTGCTGATCCACTGGGGCACGGAGCTGGAAGTGGAACCGGACTGGGGGCAGAATGAACAGCTTCCGAAATTCCTGGAGGCCGGCGCTGATGCCATCATAGGCGCGCATCCGCACATCCTGCAGCAGGTGGCATACAAAAACGGTGTACCGGTGGTCTACAGTATGGGTAACTTCTGGTTCAATTCCAAGACGCTGGATACCTGCCTGATCGAATTGACGCTGGCGGACGGCGCTGTCGAGAGGCTGTGTTTTGTACCGTGCCTGCAGACGAACAGTACGGTGAAGATGCTGCACGACGGGGAAGCAGGACGGGTGCTGGATTATATGCGGTCGATCTCTCCGAGCGTGAATATCGACGGGGACGGATATATTACCGCAAAATGACAGGGATACTTTCTTCCGGCTTCTGCCAGGTGACGAACTGTCGGCGCAGTTGACGGATGAGAGGGGACCTGAAGGGATATTTAATGAAGACTTTAGGTGTGATCGGGGGGCTCGGCCCCATGGCAAGTGCATATTTTCTTCGGATGGTGACGGAGATGACGGATGCGGCAACGGATCAGGAGCATTTTGAAGTGCTGCTGCACAGCTGCCCGCAGATCCCTGATCGTACCCGTTTTCTGCTTGGAAAGAGCGAAGAGGACCCCTGTCCGCCCATGATCCGGATCGGAAAGAAACTGGCAGAGAACGGCGCGGAACTGATCGCCATTCCCTGTGTTACGGCAAATTTCTTTTACCGGCGGCTGAATGAGGAGATCCCGGTGCCGGTGATCGATATTATCACCGAGACTGCGGAGTATCTGGCAGTACGGGGCGTGAAATGTGTCGGCATCATGGCGACGGACGGAACCGTGCGCTGCGGCTTTTTTCAGAAGCAGCTGGAACAGGCAGGGATCCGCGTGGCACTTCCCACAGAAAACGCCCAGCAGGACGTGATGTCCGTAATCTACGACGATGTCAAGGCCAACCGTCCGGTCAACATGGAGCGCTTTGAACGTGCAGCCGGCGAGCTGCGCCGCGCCGGGAGCGAAGTGATCCTTCTCGGGTGCACGGAACTGTCCATGGCTCACCGCGACAACCACATCGGCGCCGGCTATCTCGATGTGATGCAGCTGATGGCCAAGGTGAGCGTGGAATCGTGCGGAAAACTGAAGAGAGAGTTTGAAGAATTGATAACTATGTAATTTGGGGATTGCCGGTGAGCCATGGGGACGGTTCTTGTGGCAACAAGATCGATGATCTTTAGCCACAAGAACCGTCCCCGTGGCTCGCCGGCCCGATAAACCGGAATTTGAATAAAAAAATGCTTGACAGCGAAACGCGCATATGATAATCTATTCAAGGTTTGTGAAAAGCCATGCCGTAGACAGCAGGTGCCGCAAGGCATAAAAGTGAATGCTTACCTGCCGAGGAGAAAAGAGTTTAACGACTATGATTCTCCGGCATATCCGGGGATTTTCTTTTTTAGAGAATATCTCCAAAAATAAAATAAGGAGGTAGAAAGATGGCAAAGGTAGAGCTGAAAAAGCCGATCGTTGAGGAAATTGCCGAGGCGATCAAAGATGCCCAGTCCGTTGTGATCGTAGACCACAGAGGTCTTACGGTAGAGCAGGACACAGCACTTCGTAAGCAGTTAAGAGAAGCTGGTATCACCTACAAGGTATACAAGAACACCATGATGCACCTTGCATTCAAGGATACTGCTTGTGAAGCATTGGATCAGTATCTGGAAGGACCGAGCGCAATCGCGATTTCCAAGACTGATGCAACAGCACCGGCCCGCGAGATCGTTAAGTTTGCAAAGACGGCTCCGAAGCTGGAAGTCAAGGGTGGTATCGTAGAAGGTACCGTTTATGATGCGAAAGGCATTGCAGACATTGCAACCGTTCCGTCAAGAGAGGAACTGCTTTCCAAGCTGCTTGGATCCCTGCAGTCTCCGATCACCAATCTGGCTCGCGTACTGAACCAGATCGCCGAAAAAGGTGGCGAAGGCGCAGCAGAAGCAGAAGCTCCTGCAGCAGAGTAATTTTAACCGATAATATTGAATGGAGGTAAAATCAAATGGCTAAGTTGTCCAAAGAGGAATTTATTGAAATGATCAAAGAGTACAGCGTACTTGAGCTGAGTGAGATCGTAAAGGCTTGCGAGGAAGAGTTCGGTGTATCCGCAGCAGCAGGTGTTGTTGTTGCAGCAGCAGGTGCAGCAGCAGGCGGCGCAGCTGAGGAAGAGAAGACTGAGTTCGACGTAGAGCTGACCAGCTTCGGCGAGAAGAAGATGGATGTTATCAAGGTTATCCGTACCATCACAGGTCTGGGCCTGAAGGAGTCCAAGGAACTGGTAGAAGGCGCTCCGAAGATGGTAAAGGAAGGCGCTTCCAAGGACGAAGCAAACGACATCAAGGCAAAGCTGGAAGAAGTTGGCGCAAAGGTTACTCTGAAGTAATTCAAACCAATGAATTCTATGGGGATCTCCAAGATATGGGGATCCCTTTTTTAATGCGATACCATATCTTGACAAAAGCAAACGATAACGATAAAATAGGCGTGCTGTATTCGGAAAGAGAAAACGCAGCCGGAAGGTGAGACGCATGCAAAACCATGTATTGGATTATTTATATGAAACGGTAGAACGGGTACCGGATAAGCCGGCATTCGTAGATGAAACGGAGGCGATGACCTTCCGCAGGCTTTATGATACGCTGCATTCCGTTGCGACCGGCCTGATGCAGGGCGGATATTCGCACGAACCGGTCCTGGTATTTATGGATAAGAGTGTGCGTACCATTGCCACGTTTTTCGGCGTGATCGCATCCGGCTGTTTTTATGTGCCGATCGATGAAGAAATGCCGGCGGCCAGGATCCGGCTGATCCTGGAGAACTGTAAGCCGCGTCTGATGATCTGTGATGAGACAACGATCGATAAGGCGCAGACTTTTGCCGGAGATACAAAGTGCGTGCTGTACGATGACATCATCCGTACGCAGCCGGAGTATGAAAAGATCCGTGAGATCTGCCGGAATGCTATGGATATCGATCCGATCTACATCGTATTTACTTCCGGGTCTACCGGTGTGCCCAAGGGTGTTGCGGCCTGCCACAGATCCGTGATCGATTATGTGGAGCAGTTATCGGAGACACTTGGCTTTTCGGAAGATACGGTATTCGGCAACCAGTCGCCGCTGTATTTTGATGCGTGTTTAAAGGAACTCTATCCGACGATCAAATTCGGCGCGACCACTTACCTGGTGCCGAGACAGTTGTTTATGTTCCCGGCAAAACTGGTGGAATACCTGAATGAGAAAAAGATCAATACGATCTGCTGGGTCGTTTCGGCATTGACAATGATCTCTGCCTATGGTACCTTTGAGCAGATTCGGCCGGAATATCTGAAGACCGTGGCATTCGGCAGCGAAGTGTTCCCGAAAAAGCAGTTTAAGCTATGGCGGGAAGCATTGCCGGAGGCGCATTTCACGAACCTGTACGGTCCGACGGAATGCACGGGGATGAGCTGTTACTTTCACGTGGAACGTTCCCTGGAAGAGGACGAACCGATCCCCATCGGACGGCCGTTTAAGAATACGCAGATCCTGCTACTCACGGATGACAATCGATTGGCTTCCGGGGATGAAACGGGCGAGATCTGCATCCGCGGCACCTGTGTGACCCTTGGATACTATAACAATCCGGAAAAGACCCGTGAGGCTTTTGTACAGAATCCTCTGCAGAGCGCTTATCCGGAACTGATCTACCGGACCGGGGATCTGGGACGGTACAATGAGCGGGGCGAGCTCGTATTTGTTTCCCGCAAGGATTATCAGATCAAGCATATGGGGCACCGCATCGAGCTGGGTGAGATCGAGGCAAACGTGAACTCGGTGGATGGCGTGAAGCTGTGCGGCTGTATCTACTATAAAGAAAAGGAACGGATCATCCTGTATTATGTGGGGGATCCGGACAAAGCGGCGCTGATGGCAGAACTGAAGGATATGCTGCCCAGGTATATGCTGCCGAACCGTATCGAGAAACTGGACGAAATGCCGTTTACCGCCAACGGCAAGATCAATCGTGTACGGCTGAAGGAAATGTATGAAGAACTGCTGGCGGAAAAGAAAGGGCGGAGGGAACATTAAATGGACGAGATCAAAGAAGTATTGCTGGAGGTGCTGGGGGAGCTGCATCCGGATGTGAATTTTGAGACGGAGGATGAATTGGTAGAGCGCAAGATCATAGATTCGTTTGATATCGTAACGATCATCGCGCGTATCGATGAGGAATTTGATGTGGCGATCCCGGCGGACAAGATCGTACCGGAGCATTTCAATTCCATGGAAGCATTGGCACAGCTGGTAAGCGAATTGTTGGACGAGTGATCATCTCATGGGAATGACGGGCGCGGTAGTGCGGACAAGAAGGACTGGAAGAACAGAGAGAACGGTTTCGAAAAAAGGGACAAACAAATGGCGGCGCATCCTGATCGTGGTGGGCGTGCTTTTGGTGTTGTCTGTTCTCGGCGTGGTACTTTGGAAAGCCTGCTTCGACCGGGTGTACCGCCATTGCAGGGCGGAAGCCGGAACGGAGATCACTGCTGCGGATTTTATGAAAAAGAACTATACCGGCATGATCATTGCCGATATGGGCAACCCGATCGATACGAGAGTGCCGGGGGTATACCAGGTATATATCCAGTCCGGGCATTTTACCTATCATTCGGAACTGGAGATCGTGGATACCGTGGCACCGACGGCGGAGACCGTAGATATCGTCTCCATTCCGGGACAGGTGCATACGCCGGAGGAATTCCTGGAGGGGATCACGGATGAGACGGCGGTGACGGTGCGTTTTGCGGCGCAGCCGCTGTTTGATACCGTGCGGGACAGCGAAGTGTTTATCCTGCTGACGGATGCCGGCGGCAATGTGACGGAACTGATGGCGCATATGAGCGTGGTGCCTGTGCTGCAGGAGATGACCGCGGAAGCGGGCTGCGGCCTGCCGGACCCGGAGGTATTTTCCGTGGCGGAAGGACAGGAGATCCGATACGCGACAGCGGAAGAAACAGAGGCTTATCTGAGTGCAAACGGACTGACCGACGAACATCCATTTCAGGATCTGGTCGGGGAATATACCGTATATCTTGAGACATACGGCGGGGTCTATCCGTCGCATCTGAAGATGATCGATACGACGCCGCCGGAAGTGGTGACGCAGGATCTGCAGATCTTTCTGGGGGACGAACTGACGGCAGAGGATTTCATCTCGCTGGCAGCGGATGCGTCTCCGGTGAGCGGCAGCTTTGTGACAGAGCCGGATACATCGGCCGAAGGCGATTTCACTGTGGAGGCAGTCTATACCGATGCAGCAGGAAATCAGGTGCAGATGCCGGTATCTTACAATGTGAAGGCGGATACGGAAGCACCGATGATCACCGGTGTGCAGGATATGCGCGTGGTGATCGGGGACAGCGTATCCTATAAGAGAAACGTGACGGTTACGGACAACCACGATGCGGAAGTGGAACTGGTAGTGGATTCGTCCGAAGTAAACCTGCAGGAACTGGGGTCCTATAACGTAGTCTACAGCGCGACCGACAGCGCGGGAAACCAGGCGACCCGGACAGTGAAGCTGACGGTGGCGATGCCTTCCCAGGTGACGCAGGAAGCAGTGGACCTGCTGGCGGACCAGGTGTTGGAAAAGATCACCACACCGGAGATGAGCGGCTATGAAAAAGCGGAAGCCATCTTCAAGTGGGTGCATTCCATGGGCTATATCGACAAGAGCAATCATGACGATCCGGTACAGGCGGCTTATGACGGATTGTATAAGCGCAGCGGCGACTGCTATACCTATGCGATCACGTCACAGATCCTGCTGACCCACGCAGGGATCGACAATATCCTGATCGAGAAGATCCCGACCAGGCGCCTGCATTTCTGGAATCTGATCAACCTTGGCGAGGGCTGGTATCATTTTGATGCATGCCGGCGTTCGGACGGAAAGAGTTTCTTCTATGTGGATAATGAGACGCTGATGAAGTATTCCAATGCGCATTACAAGTCGCATAATTACGATCCGTCGCTTTATCCGGAGATACAGTGATCAAATTATGTTATTTACTTCTTACGCATTTATCGCCTTTCTGGCGGTACTCATACTTCTCTATTATCTGGTGCCGAAGAAGTGGCAGTGGGAGCTGCTGCTCTTAGGCAGCTATGTTTTTTATTACTTCAGCGGATGGACCAACCTGTTCTACCTGCTGGCGGCAACGGTGACGACCTACCTGACGGCGCTGGCCATCGGCAAAAGGCAGGCGGCGGATAAAGCGTATCTGGCAGCACATAAAGCGGAGATGTCCAGAGAAGAGCGCAAAGAGTGGAAGGCGGCGGAAAAGACAAAGCAGCGTCGGCTGATGGCGCTCGGGATCCTGCTGTCCGTCGGTATGCTGGCAGTGGTCAAGTATACCAATTTTACGATCGCCAATATCAACGGTGTGCTTTCGGTCTTTCATAGTGATAAGCAGCTTTCGTTTCTGGACATCATGCTGCCCATGGGTATCTCTTTTTATGTGTTCCAGAGCGCCGGCTATCTGATCGACGTGTACCGGGGCAAGACGGAAGCAGAGAAGAACATTTTCCGTTATGCATTGTTTGTATCGTTCTTCCCGCAACTGGTACAGGGACCCATCAGCCGTTTTGACGATCTGGCGGAAGGGCTGTACCGGGAGCATCCGTTTGAAAAGAAGACGGTAGCGTTCGGCCTGCAGCGTGTGCTGTGGGGCTACTTTAAGAAGATGGTGATCGCAGACCGGCTGCTTGGCGCGGTGACGACGATCATCGGGGATACGGAAACGTATTCAGGGGCCTTTGTCTTTGCGGGGATGGTCTTTTACGCGGTGGAACTGTACTGCGATTTCACCGGCGGCATCGATATCACCATCGGTATCGCGCAGGCGCTGGGGATCGGTGTGAAGGAAAACTTTGACCGGCCGTATTTTTCGAAGAACCTAAAGGAGTTCTGGAATCGCTGGCATATCACCATGGGATCGTGGTTTACGGATTATATCTTTTATCCGGTTTCCGTCAGCAAGTTTATGTTAAATACCAGCCGCTGGTCGAGAAAGCATCTGGGAGATGCGGTGGGCAAACGCGTACCGGTGTATCTGTCCTGCTTTATCGTGTGGTTTGCGACCGGTATCTGGCATGGCGCGAGCTGGAACTTTATCGTATGGGGACTGGGAAACTGCGTAGTGCTGCTCATCTCGCAGGAGCTGGAGCCGTTTTACCGCCGGTTCCATGCACATATCAAGGTGGAGGGCAGGCGCTGGTGGGATGCGTTCCGTGTGGGACGCACGCTGTTGATCGTAAGCACCCTGCGACTGTTCGACTGCTATCGCGACGTGCCGCTGACGATCCGGATGTTTGGCAGTATGGTGAGCGCGCGTAACTGGGGAGAACTGGCGAACGGAAGCCTGCTGGAACTGGGGCTTTCGGTGGCGGACTATGCGGTGGTGATCGCAGGGGCGGTACTGATCCTGATCGTAAGCCTGCTGCAGAGGAGAAAGAGTGTGCGGGAGCGGATCGCCGGACTGGCTTATCCGCTGCGCTTCGTGATCTGGTACGGGCTGTTTCTGATCGTGCTGATCTTCGGCGCGTACGGCATCGGCTTTGATGCTTCGCAGTTTATCTATAATCAGTTTTAAAGGTGTTAATGAAAAAAAGACGTTCCATAAAAGTGCCCGTTTACGGGCTCATATCGATCGTTCTTATCGTGGCAGGTCTCTGGCTGCTGCAGCGTCTTCTGATGCCGAAATATATGCACGGTATCGTGGAAGGCGCTATGACGGCGGAGTTTTATCAGGAGACCATGAACCACGATGTGGTCTTCGTGGGAGACTGCGAGCTGTATGAGAACATCTCCACGGTAACGCTCTGGCGGGAGTACGGGATCAGCAGTTACATCCGCGGCAGCGCCCAGCAGCTGATCTGGCAGTCCTACTATTTAATGGAAGATACGCTGCGTTACGAGAAACCGCAGGTCTTTGTCTTTAATGTGCTGTCGTTAAAATATGATACGCCCCAGAAGGAGACGTACAACCGTATGACGCTGGACGGCATGCGCTGGTCGCTGAGCAAGGTGGATGCGATCAAAGCGTCGATGCTGCCGGAGGAGAACTTTGCGGATTATGTTTTTCCAATCCTGCGCTATCATTCCAGATGGCAGGAACTGGATGCGGACGATGTAAATTATCTGTTTCATCGGGATAAGGTGACGCACAGCGGCTACTATATGCGCGTGGATGTGCGCCCGGCGGAGAACATTCCGGATCCCAGACCTTTGGGCGATTATGAATTCGGTGAAAATGCGTGGCGGTATCTGGATAAGATGCGCATCCTGTGTGAGGAGAACGGAGTGCAGCTGATCCTGGTGAAGGCGCCTTCCCTGATGCCGCACTGGTACGATGAGTGGGAAGCGCAGGTGGATGCGTATGCGGCAAAATATAACCTGCCGTATTACAACTTTTTGGAGGAGCCGGATGCATACGGCCTGGATTTTGCAACGGATACTTACGATGCAGGGCTGCATTTAAATCTTGCCGGAGCAGAAAAACTGGCCGGATATTTCGGCGGTATCTTATCGGAAGATTTCGCAGTGCCTGACCGCAGGGGAGATGCAGCGGTGGCAGCCATCTGGGAGGAGAAGGCGGCTGCGTATGATGCGGAACGCGCACAGCAGGAAGCAAGGCTGGCAGCAGGGCTGCCGGCGAAAGAGTAAATTATTGAAGGAGGATAAACGATGAAAAGGAAGATGATGGCGGTAGCAGCAGCGGGGGTTCTGGCAGTAAGTCTGGCAGCCTGTGGCGAAGAAGTGAAGACGATCGGCGGTGGTGATAACGGGAGCAATGCACCGGTGGCGGCAACGGCAGAGGCTGCGGGAGCAGAAACAACGCCGGCAGCAGATGCGGATGCGCCTGCAGGGACAACGGAGAGCGCGCCGGCAGGGTATGCGTTTGAGATCTCCGGCGTCAGACTGTTTCCGGATATGGATGTGACAACGGTGCCGGAAGCGCTGGGAGAGTATACCCATTATGAAGAGGAGAGCTGCGCGGCGCAGGGAATGGCGCACTTTTACACCTTTGCGGATTATGAGATCAATACATGGCCGGATGGTGATACGGACCGTATTTACTATATCTTATTGAAGACGGATAATGTGGCAACGGCGGAAGGCGTGGATCTTTCCATGAATAAAGACAAGATCGTCGAAGTGTACGGAGACGGCTATCAGGAGGACGGGCACAAGCTGTCTTACGAAAAGGGCGGGATGAAGCTGGTATTCATCTTAAATGATGACGATACTATTCAATCAATAGAATATGATTCGTGCGCTCTTGGAGAATAACGAAAGATTTTACTACAGTCCGAAGCACTTGCTGCTGAGGGCAGGTTCTTTATTTTCTTGTTGACGAACTATTGTGGTTGTGTTATATTGGAAAATGCGTCATTATGGAAAAGTGGGGATTTTGTACACTTTTCATCTTTTTATGCGTTTTGACGCGTTCTAACCGTCGTAACAATATCATACGAATGGGAGTGGAAGCCGGTATGGAAAAAAACAGAATACGACCTGTCGTAAAGGGAAACAGCATGCGTATGAGCTATTCCAGAAGGAAAGAAGTTCTGGATATGCCCAACCTGATCGAGGTGCAGAAGGATTCCTACAAGTGGTTCCTGGATGAGGGACTCAGGGAAGCTTTCGATGACATTTCTCCGATCACGGATTACAGCGGTAAGCTGAAGATGGATTTCGTCAGCTTCAAGCTGGACAAGTCCGAGATCAAGCACACGATCAACGAGTGCAAGGAGCGCGATCTGACTTACGAAGCTCCGCTGAAGGTAAAAGTGCGTTTACACAATCAGGAGAAGGATGAGTTCCATGAGCACGAGATCTACATGGGTAACTTCCCGCTGATGACCGAGAACGGTACTTTTGTGATCAACGGCGCTGAGCGTGTTATCGTCAGCCAGTTGGTACGTTCTCCGGGTGTTTACTATGACATCAAGAAAGACGAGAAAACAGGTAACCCCAACTTCTTTGCACAGGTGATTCCGAATAGAGGTGCATGGCTGGAGTACGAAACCGATGATAAGGAAATCTTCTATGTACGTGTAGACCGTAACAGAAAGGTGCCTATCACCGTATTTTTGCGTGCCATCGGTCTGGGAACCAATGAAGAGATCATCGATTTCTTCGGCGACGAACCCCTGATCACCAAGTCCTTCGAGAAGGACAGCAGCAAGAGCTATGAAGAAGGCCTGAAGGAACTGTACAACAAGGTACGTCCGGGCGAGCCGTTTACCATGGAAAGCGCAGAAGGCTATGTAACAGCGACCTTCTTTGATGCAAGACGTTATGACCTGGCAAAGGTAGGACGTTTCAAGTTCAATAAGAAGCTTTCCTATATGAACCGTATCGTGGGCCATGTGCTGGCAGAAGATGTGCTGAATCCGTTCACCGGTGAGGCGATCGCTACCGCAGGCACCAAGGTGGATGCAGAACTGGCAAGTACGATCCAGAACTCTGCAGTAGAGTATGTCATGATCCAGACCGAGGAGAAGAACGTAAAAGTTATCTCCAACCTGATGGTAGACATCGAAGAGTGGCTGGATGTGGATGCAAAAGAACTGGGCATCAACGAAAAGGTATACTGGCCGGTATTGAAGAAGCTGCTGCGTGAGTACGGTGCAAAGCCGGATCGCATCCAGGCAGCTATCAAGGAAAATGTGCTGGATCTGATCCCGAAGCACATCACCAAGAGCGATATCCTGGCATCCATCAACTATGTGGTGACACTGGGATACGGCATCGGAAGTCCGGATGATATCGACCACCTGGGCAACCGTCGTATCCGTGCAGTAGGTGAGTTGCTGCAGAACCAGTACCGTATCGGTCTGACCCGTATGGAGCGTGTGGTACGTGAGCGTATGACTACGCACGATGCACACGCAAGCGAGGACATTTCCCCGCAGTCTCTGATCAACATCAAGCCGGTACAGGCAGCCGTGAAGGAGTTCTTCGGATCTTCCCAGCTGTCCCAGTTTATGGATCAGAACAACCCGCTGGGTGAATTGACACACAAGCGTCGTCTTTCCGCATTGGGACCGGGCGGTCTTTCCAGAGACCGTGCAGGTTTCGAAGTACGAGACGTACACTATACACATTACGGACGTATGTGCCCGATCGAGACCCCGGAAGGTCCGAACATCGGTCTGATCAACTCTCTGGCATCCTATGCAAGGATCAATGAGTATGGTTTCATCGAAGCACCGTATCGTAAGATCGACAAGACCGATCCGCAGAATCCGGTGGTTACCGATGAAGTAGTATATATGACTGCGGATGAAGAAGATAATTACCATGTAGCACAGGCGAACGAGAAACTGGATGCACAGGGACACTTCGTAAGAAATTCCGTTTCCGGTCGTTACCGTACAGAAACACAGGAATATCCGAAGACCATGTTCGATTACATGGACGTGTCTCCGAAGATGGTATTCTCTGTTGCAACGGCACTCATCCCGTTCCTGGAGAACGACGATGCTAACCGTGCACTGATGGGATCGAACATGCAGCGCCAGGCCGTGCCTCTGCTCTTTACCGAAGCACCTGTAGTAGGTACCGGTATGGAGACCAAGGCAGCCGTTGACTCCGGTGTATGCGTTGTTGCTAAGAAGGCAGGTACCGTAGAGCAGGTATCCACCAAAAAGATCCGCATCAAGACTGATGACGGCGAGAAGATGGATTACCCGCTGCAGAAGTTTGTACGTTCCAACCAGTCGAACTGCTACAACCAGAGACCGATCGTATTTACGGGCGATCATGTAGAAGCAGGACAGGTGATCGCAGACGGTCCTTCCACCTCTCAGGGTGAACTGGGACTTGGTAAGAACCCGCTGATCGGCTTTATGACCTGGGAAGGTTACAACTACGAGGATGCCGTTCTTCTGAGCGAGCGTCTGGTAAAGGAAGATGTTTACACTTCCGTACATATTGAAGAGCACGAGATCGAAGCGCGTGATACCAAGCTGGGTGCGGAAGAGATCACCCGTGATATCCCGGGCGTCGGTGAAGATGCGCTGAAGGATCTGGACGATCGCGGTATCATCCGTGTCGGCGCAGAGGTTCGTGCCGGAGATATCCTGGTTGGTAAGGTAACGCCGAAGGGCGAGACCGATCTGACCGCGGAAGAGAGACTGCTGCGTGCGATCTTCGGTGAGAAGGCGCGTGAAGTACGTGATACCTCTCTGAAGGTACCTCACGGTGAGTACGGTGTGGTTGTGGATGCTAAGGTATTCTCCCGTGCAGACGGTGATACCGAGCTCTCTCCGGGTGTAAACCAGAAGGTTCGCATCTATATCGCACAGAAGAGAAAGATCTCCGTTGGTGACAAGATGGCTGGTCGTCACGGTAACAAGGGTGTTGTTTCCCGCGTATTGCCGGTAGAGGATATGCCGTATCTGCCGAACGGTCGTCCGCTGGATATCGTATTGAATCCTTTGGGTGTGCCGTCCCGTATGAATATCGGACAGGTCCTGGAAATCCATCTGTCCCTGGCTGCAAAGGCACTGGGCTTCAACATTGAGACACCGGTCTTTGACGGCGCAAACGAAGAGGACATCATGGACACTCTGGATCTGGCAAATGACTATGTCAACATGGAGTGGGATGAGTTCTCCAAGAAACATAAAGAAGAATTACTTCCGGAAGTATATCAGTATCTGGATGAGAATAAGGCACACAGAGCGTTGTGGAAGGGCGTGCCCCTGTCCCGTGACGGTAAGGTAAGACTGCGTGACGGACGTACCGGCGAGTACTTCGATTCACCGGTTACCATCGGACACATGCATTACCTGAAGCTGCATCACCTGGTAGACGATAAGATCCACGCACGTTCCACCGGTCCGTACTCCCTGGTAACACAGCAGCCGCTGGGTGGTAAAGCGCAGTTTGGCGGACAGCGTTTCGGTGAGATGGAAGTTTGGGCGCTGGAAGCTTACGGTGCATCTTACACACTGCAGGAGATCCTGACCGTGAAGTCCGACGACGTAGTTGGCCGTGTAAAGACCTACGAAGCGATCGTTAAGGGCGAGAACATTCCTGAGCCGGGTATCCCTGAGTCCTTCAAGGTATTGCTGAAGGAACTGCAGTCTCTGGCACTGGATGTACGCGTGCTGGATGAGAACGGCAAGGAGATCGAGCTGAAGGAGAACGTGGACTACAGCGACAGCGAGTTCAAGTTCGAGCTGGGCGAGAGTAAGGGCGATTACTCCAAGGCAGACGGTTTCGGAACCGGACGTCTGACCGAAGAGGGTGATCTGGAAGCAGACGAGGAAGAATCGTTTGACGATGAATCCGTTGATGAGTTTGCAGACAGCCTTGTGGATGATGAAGATTGATAATATCTGGTAATCGTCTGCAGTCCGCGGGGATTGCGGACGGTTACGAATCCTGAACCATACACTGTGTTTAATGGAAGGAGATCCAGAAAAAAATGGCAGATTTAAAGAAAGTGGAAGAACAGCCGATCACATTTGACGCGATCCGCATCGGTCTGGCCAGCCCGGAGAAGATCCGTGAGTGGTCCACCAGAAACAACGATCCTTCGGTAGGTGTTGTACAGAAGCCGGAGACGATCAACTATCGTACGCTGAAGCCGGAAAAGGACGGCCTTTTCTGCGAGCGTATCTTCGGGCCCAGCAAAGACTGGGAGTGCCATTGCGGTAAGTATCGTAAGATCCGTTACAAGGGTGTGATCTGCGATAAGTGCGGTGTAGAAGTAACCAAGTCCAATGTACGCCGTGAGCGTATGGGACGTATCGAACTGGCTGCACCGGTATCTCATATCTGGTATTTCAAGGGAATCCCAGCCGTATCGGTGTGCTTTTGAACCTGACACCGAAGGATCTGGAGAGCGTGCTGTATTTTGCGGCATATATCGTTGTAGATCCGGCGGATACCGATCTGGAGATGAAGCAGGTACTGCGTGAGAACGAATACAAGCAGGTCAGAGAGAAGTATGATGCCCTGCAGGAGCAGTATCCGGATAAGAACTATAACTTTAAGGCAGAGATGGGTGCGGAAGCAATCCAGAAACTGTTAAAAGAGATCGATCTGGATCAGGAAATGGTTACCCTGAAAGAGGAACTGGCAAACGAGTCCGGTAAGGGCAAGGGTACCAAGCTGATCAAGAGACTGGAAGTAGTAGAGGCTCTGCGTGAGTCCGGCAACCGTCCGGAGTGGATGATCATGGACACGATCCCGGTTATCCCGCCCGATCTGCGTCCTATGGTACAGCTGGACGGCGGACGTTTTGCAACTTCCGACTTGAACGATTTGTATCGTCGTATCATCAACCGTAACAACCGTCTGCAGAAGCTTCTGGAGCTGGGCGCACCGGATATCATCGTGCGCAACGAGAAGCGTATGCTGCAGGAAGCAGTCGATGCACTGATCGACAACGGCCGCCGCGGACGTGCGGTAACCGGCCCGGGCAACAGACCGTTGAAGTCTCTGTCCGATATGTTGAAAGGTAAGGGCGGACGTTTCCGTCAGAACCTGCTGGGTAAGCGTGTTGACTACTCCGGACGTTCCGTTATCGTCGTTGGTCCGGAACTGAAGATCTATCAGTGCGGTCTGCCGAAGGAAATGGCAATCGAGCTGTTCAAGCCTTTCGTTATGAAAGAGCTGGTAAGCAAAGGTATGTGCCAGAACATCAAGGCTGCCAAGAAGATGGTAGAGAAGCAGGAAGATGCTGTCTGGGACGTTCTGGAAGAGGTGATCACGGAGCATCCGGTTATGCTGAACCGTGCACCGACACTGCACAGACTTGGTATTCAGGCATTTGAGCCGATCCTGGTAGAAGGTAAAGCAATCAAGCTGCATCCGCTGGTATGTACCGCATTCAACGCGGACTTCGACGGTGACCAGATGGCAGTACATCTGCCGCTGTCCGTGGAAGCACAGGCGGAGTGCCGTTTCCTGCTGCTTTCTCCGAACAACCTGTTGAAGCCGTCCGACGGTGCGCCGGTGGCCGTTCCTTCACAGGATATGGTACTTGGTATTTATTACCTGACACAGGAGCGTCCGGGTTCCCTTGGCGAAGGCCATTACTTCAAGAGCCTGAACGAAGCGATCCTGGCATACGAGAACGGATATCTGGATCTGCACGGACGCATCAAGGTGCGTATGGAACGTACCAATGCAGAAGGTAAGCTGGTGAAGGGTATCGTGGAATCGACTCTGGGCCGTTTCCTGTTCAACGAGATCCTGCCGCAGGATCTGGGCTTTGTAAAGCGTGTAAACGAAGAAGATATCCTGCTTCCGGAAGTAGACTTCCTGGTAGGCAAGAAGCAGCTGAAGAAGATCCTGGAGAAGGTCATCAATACACACGGCGCTACACAGACCGCAGAAGTGCTTGACCTTGTAAAGGCGATCGGTTACAAGTATTCTACCAGAGCTGCCATGACCGTATCCATTTCGGATATGACCGTGCCGAAGAAGAAGAAGGAAATGATCGAAGAGGCACAGGCAAAGGTAGACCGTATCAATATGCTGTATATGCGTGGCGCTTGTACCGATGAAGAGCGTTACAGCAATATCATCGATCTGTGGAAGAAGACCGATGACAACTTGACCAAGGAATTGATGGATGGTCTGGATGCATACAACAACATCAAGATGATGGCGGATTCCGGTGCCCGTGGTTCCAAGGAACAGATCAAGCAGCTGGTAGGTATGCGAGGCCTGATGGCAGATACACAGGGTAACACCATCGAGTTGCCGGTTAAGTCCAACTTCCGTGAAGGTCTGGACGTATTGGAGTACTTCATCTCCGCGCACGGTGCTCGTAAAGGTCTGTCCGATACCGCTCTTCGTACCGCTGACTCCGGTTACTTGACCCGTCGAATGGTAGATATCTGCCAGGGTCTGATCATCCGTGAGAATGATTGTGCTGAAGGCAGAGACGAGATCCCGGGAAGAACGGTATCCGCGCTGCTCAAGGACAACAGCGAAAAGATCGATATGTCCGCAGATAACGGTGAGAAGAAGTTCATCGGCCGTTATGTAAAGGAAACACTGAGAGATGAAAAGGGTAAGGTAATCCTGGAAGCAAACGAGATCATCACACCGAAAAAGGCAGACGAGATCATCGCTGCCGGCCTTGACAACTTCAAGGTATATGACGTAGTAGAGAATCTGGAGAACCGTGTACGCGGCAGATTTGCGGCAGAGACCGTAACCGATGCCGACGGTAATGTGATCGTAAAGGCAAATCATATGATCACACCGAAGCGTGCTGCAGCGATCCAGCAGGCAGGTATCGCATCCGTTAAGATCCGTACCAGTCTGGCTTGTAAGTCTCACGTCGGTATCTGTGCGAAGTGCTACGGCGCGAACATGGCAACCGGCGAACCGGTACAGGTTGGTGAAGCAGTCGGTATCATCGCGGCACAGTCCATCGGTGAGCCGGGTACACAGCTGACCATGCGTACATTCCATACCGGTGGTGTTGCAGGTAACGATATCACACAGGGTCTTCCCCGTGTGGAGGAGCTTTTCGAAGCAAGAAAGCCGAAGGGTCTTGCGATCATCACTTCCGTCGGCGGTACCGTTACCATCGAGGAAAGCAGCAACAGCAGCCGTAAGGTGATCATCACCGGCGAGGACGAGACCAAAGAATATGCGATCCCGTACAAGGCAACGCTGAAGGTAAAAGAAGGTGAAGTGGTAGAAGCCGGCCATGCACTGACCGACGGTTCCATCGATCCGCACGAACTGCTGATGATCAAGGATATGCAGTCCGTAGAAACCTATCTGGTAAAGGAAGTACAGAAGGTATACGGAAGCCAGGGTGTAGACCTTGCCGATAAGCACATTGAAGTGATCATCCGTCAGATGATGAAGAAACAGCATGTGGAAGATCCGGGTGACACCGAACTGCTTCCGGGAGCACTGGTTGACCGTCTTGAGGTAGAAGAGCGTAATGCTCAGCTCGTAGCGGAAGGCAAGCGCCCGATCGTAGTAAGCGATATTATTCAGGGTATTACAAAGGCAGCACTCGGAACCGATTCCTTCCTTGCAGCAGCTTCCTTCCAGGAGACCGCAAAGGTCCTGACCGAAGCAGCCATCAAGGGTAAGGTGGATCCGCTGGTAGGTCTGAAGGAGAACGTAATCATCGGTAAGCTGATCCCGGCAGGTACCGGTATCCGCAGATATCGTGAAGTAAAGGTAGATGTGGATGATGCAGGCATCGATGATGAGATCGATTTCGGCGAGGACGAAGATGATGAGATCCTGGAGCTTTCCGTAGATGAAGACATCGATGAGAGCGAAGAAGACCTGGTAAGCATTGAAGACGGAGACTCCGACGAGAACTAAAAATATTTCTTGACAAAGGAATATATAAGAAGTACAATAATCAAGCGTGTGATTTGCACGCTTGATTTTTTGTTGCGTTTAAATCACATAGTTTATGTGAAATCAGACAGGAGGTGAACAGAATGCCAACATTTAACCAGTTAGTAAGAAAGGGACGTCAGACTTCCGTAAAGAAGTCCACAGCTCCGGCTCTGCTGAAAGGCTACAACTCTCTGCACAAGAAAGCGATCGATACGAATTCTCCGCAGAAGCGTGGTGTGTGCACAGCAGTAAAGACCGCTACCCCGAAGAAGCCGAACTCTGCACTTCGTAAGATCGCCAGAGTACGTCTTTCCAACGGAATCGAGGTAACGAGCTACATTCCGGGCGAAGGTCACAATCTGCAGGAGCACAGCGTGGTTTTGGTTCGTGGCGGCCGTGTTAAGGATCTGCCGGGTACCAGATATCATGTGATCCGTGGTACGCTTGATACCGCAGGTGTTGCCAACAGAAAGCAGGCGCGTTCCAAGTATGGTGCAAAGCGTCCTAAGGACAAGAAGTAAGGCAACAAGCCTAGGGTATCACAGGACTAATAAGTGTTGGAATTCTGATTCATTCTTTCGTAATACAGGATCCGGCGCGTACACATTAGTTAATGCGTGTGAGTACCTATGATTTAATCAAGCAATTCATTAATGATTAAGGAGGGAAGAACCGTGCCACGTAAAGGACACATTCAAAAACGAGATGTTTTGGCAGATCCTTTATACAATGACAAGGTGGTCACCAAGCTGATCAACAATATCATGTTGGACGGCAAGAAGGGTGTAGCACAGCGTATTGTATATCATGCGTTTGCCAAGGTAGAAGAGAAGAGCGGCAAGCCGGCACTGGAAGTGTTCGGTGAGGCGATGAACAACATCATGCCGCAGCTGGAAGTCAAGGCAAGACGTGTCGGCGGTGCAACTTATCAGGTACCGATCGAAGTTCGTCCGGAAAGACGCCAGGCGTTAGCACTCAGATGGCTGACCATGTTCTCCAGAAAGCGTTCTGAGAAGACCATGGAAGACAAGCTGGCTAACGAGATTTTAGATGCAGCAAACGGTACCGGTGCAGCTGTTAAGCGTAAAGATGAAATGCATCGTATGGCAGAGGCTAACAAGGCGTTTGCTCATTACAGATTTTAAGGGAAGGAGGAACCAAAGGTGGCTGGAAGAGAATACCCGTTGGAGCGTACCAGAAATATCGGTATTATGGCTCACATCGACGCAGGTAAGACTACGCTGACAGAGCGTATCCTGTACTACACCGGCGTTAACTATAAGATCGGCGATACTCACGAAGGTACTGCAACCATGGACTGGATGGAGCAGGAAGCAGAGCGTGGTATTACGATCACCTCAGCCGCTACCACCTGCCACTGGACACTGCAGGAAAACTGCAAGCCCAAGGAAGGTGCTCTGGAGCATCGTATCAACATCATTGATACTCCGGGACACGTTGACTTCACGGTAGAGGTGGAGCGTTCACTCCGTGTATTGGACGGCGCAGTAGGCGTTTTCTGTGCAAAGGGTGGTGTTGAACCGCAGTCTGAAAACGTATGGCGTCAGGCAGATACATACAACGTACCGCGTATGGCATTCATCAACAAGATGGATATCATGGGTGCAAACTTCTACGGCGCGGTAGATCAGATCCGTAACCGTCTGGGTAAGAATGCGATCATTCTGAACCTGCCGATCGGTAAGGAAGATCTGTTCAAGGGTATCATCGATCTGTTCGAGATGAAAGCTTACATCTATAACGATGATAAGGGCGAGAACATTTCCATCGTTGATATCCCGGATGATAAGAAAGACGATGCAGAACTGTATCATGCAGAACTGATCGAGAAGGTTTGCGAGCTGGATGATGATCTGATGGAGAAATTCCTGGAAGATGAGACTCCTTCCGTAGACGAGATGAAGGCAGCACTTCGTAAGGCTACTTGCGAATGCCGTGCCGTACCGGTATGCTGTGGTTCCGCATACAGAAACAAGGGTGTTCAGAAGCTTCTGGATGCAGTACTTGAGTATATGCCGGCTCCTACCGACATCCCTGCAATCAAGGGTGTTGACCTGGACGGCAACGAAGTAGAGAGACATTCTTCCGATGAAGAACCGTTCTCCGCTCTGGCATTCAAGATCATGACCGACCCGTTCGTAGGTAAGCTTTCCTTCGTTCGTGTATATTCCGGTACTCTGAACTCCGGTTCTTACGTGCTGAATGCGACCAAGGATAAGAAGGAACGTGTAGGCCGTCTGCTGCAGATGCACGCTAACAAGCGTACTGAGCTTGATAAGGTATACTCCGGTGATATCGCAGCAGCAGTTGGATTTAAGTTTACGACAACAGGTGATACCATCTGCGACGAGCAGCATCCGGTAATCCTGGAGTCTATGGAATTCCCTGAGCCGGTTATCGAGCTTGCAATCGAGCCGAAGACCAAGGCTGGTCAGGGCAAGATGGGTGAAGCACTTGCGAAGCTGGCTGAAGAAGACCCGACCTTCCGTGCTCACACTAATACCGAAACAGGACAGACCATCATCGCAGGTATGGGTGAGCTCCACCTGGAGATCATCGTAGACCGTCTGCTGAGAGAATTCAAGGTAGAAGCAAACGTTGGTGCACCGCAGGTTGCTTACAAGGAAGCATTTACCAAGGCTGTAGATGTAGATTCCAAGTATGCGAAGCAGTCCGGTGGTCGTGGTCAGTACGGTCACTGTAAGGTAAAATTCGAGCCGATGGATCCGAACGGCGAGGAGACCTTCAAGTTTGAGTCCACCGTTGTCGGTGGTGCGATCCCGAAGGAATACATCCCGGCAGTCGGCGAAGGTATCGAAGAAGCTGCTAAGGCAGGTATCCTGGGCGGATTCCCTGTACTCGGTGTGCATGCGAATGTTTATGACGGTTCCTACCACGAGGTAGACTCCTCCGAAATGGCATTCCACATTGCAGGTTCTATGGCATTCAAAGAGGCTATGCAGAAGGGTAACCCGGTACTGCTTGAGCCGATCATGAAGGTCGAAGTAACCATGCCGGAAGAGTACATGGGCGATGTTATCGGTGATATCAACTCCCGTCGCGGACGTATCGAAGGTATGGATGACCTGGGCGGCGGCAAGATCGTACGTGGTTACGTACCTCTGGCTGAGATGTTCGGTTACTCCACCGACCTGCGTTCCAAGACTCAGGGCCGTGGTAACTACTCTATGTTCTTTGAGAAATACGAGCAGGTACCGAAGAACATCCAGGAGAAAGTTCTGGCAGCAAAGGGCAACTAATTATTGCCAAATCCTAAAAGTTAATACTTGAAAAAGCTGGGGAATTTTAATATAATATTCCCTAGCGACTTTAAAAAACCATTTAACTCATCAAGGAGGAAAGAAACAAAATGGCTAAAGAGAAATTTAACAGATCGAAACCGCATTGTAACATCGGTACCATCGGTCACGTAGACCATGGTAAGACTACTCTGACCGCAGCTATCACCAAGGTTCTGTCCGAGCGTGTTGCTGGTAACACAGCTACCGATTTCGAGAACATCGATAAGGCTCCGGAAGAGAGAGAAAGAGGTATCACGATCTCTACCGCACACGTTGAGTACGAGACCGAGAAGAGACATTACGCACACGTTGACTGCCCGGGACATGCTGACTACGTAAAGAACATGATCACCGGTGCTGCACAGATGGACGGCGCTATCCTGGTTGTTGCTGCAACTGATGGTGTTATGGCTCAGACCAAGGAGCACATCCTTCTGTCCCGTCAGGTAGGTGTACCTTACATCGTAGTATTCCTGAACAAGTGCGATATGGTTGACGATCCGGAGTTGATCGAACTGGTTGAGATGGAAGTAACTGATCAGCTGGCTGAGTACGACTTCAATGATTGCCCGATCGTTAAGGGTTCCGCTCTGAAGGCTCTGGAAGATCCTAAGGGTGAGTGGGGCGACAAGATCATGGAACTGATGGATACCGTAGATTCCTATATCCCGGATCCGCAGCGTGATACTGACAAGCCGTTCCTTATGCCGGTTGAGGACGTATTCACCATCTCCGGTCGTGGTACTGTTGCTACCGGCCGTGTAGAGCGTGGTACACTGCACCTGAACGAGGAAGTTGAAATCGTTGGTGTTCGTGAAGAGTCCAGAAAGACCGTTGTTACCGGTATCGAAATGTTCCACAAACTGCTGGATGAGGCACAGGCTGGTGATAACATCGGTGCTCTGCTTCGTGGTGTTAACAGAACCGACATCGAGCGTGGACAGGTTCTTGCTAAGCCGGGCAGCGTTACCTGCCACAAGAAATTTACGGCTCAGGTATACGTACTGACCAAGGATGAAGGTGGACGTCATACTCCGTTCTTCAACAACTATCGTCCGCAGTTCTACTTCCGTACAACGGATATCACCGGTGTTTGCAACCTGCCGGAAGGCACTGAGATGTGCATGCCTGGTGATAACGTAGAGATGACCATCGAGCTGATCCACCCGATCGCTATGGAGCAGGGTCTTACTTTCGCTATCCGTGAAGGTGGCCGTACCGTAGGTTCCGGTCGTGTGGCTTCCATCATTGAGTAATCTCAAGCGAACAGCCCAACCCAATTAATAATCAAGGCCTC
>JAFWRC010000292.1 GCA_017508825.1 Lachnospiraceae bacterium | reverse complement strand
GGTCTGAACAAGCCCAAGGCAGTGCCTGCGGTTGCAAACGTTCCGAATGGAAATGTATTGAACGGAAACGTGTCGAATACAAATGTACCGAATGGAAACGGGCCGGATGCAAACGTACCGAAGGGAAACGACAAGCGTTTGCAGTGGTTTCAGGAGGAACCGGCATCCGGAAATAAGGATGGCGG
Organism: Lachnospiraceae bacterium; assembly: GCA_017508825.1. Lineage (GTDB taxonomy): Bacteria > Bacillota > Clostridia > Lachnospirales > Lachnospiraceae > NK4A136. The sequence goes on along the minus strand of JAFWRC010000292.1, from coordinate 14,602 downwards.
AAACACGAAAAAATAATACCGATCATAAGCGGTCTGAATAAAAGTCCCCGGGCAGTCTTCGTACTGTTCGGGGCTTTTTACATTTTTTTAGAGTTTTTAAAGTTTTTTTAAGAATTGCCATGTTAAGTTGGTATCATCGTAAAACATTGGATCGGCGAGAGGTGAAAAATGGCAAAGGAATGTTTGAAGGCAACGGATCTGTGCAAGACCTATATCGTAGACGGATATAGTAATAACGTCTTGCAGAATATCAATCTCAGCATCGGGGAAGGTGAGTTCGTTTCGATCATGGGACCCAGCGGATCGGGAAAGTCCACGCTGCTGTATACACTGAGCGGTATGGATAATATGACGGCCGGCAAAGTGGTGTTTGACGGAGAGGATATCTCGGAGATGAACGATAAGGAGCTGACCAGGCTGCGGCTGTTAAAGATGGGCTTTATCTTTCAGCAGATGTATATGATGAAAAAACTCTGCATCTTAGACAATATCGTATTGCCGGGATATCAGGCAAAGCTAAAGTCCAGGGCAGAGGTTAACAAGGATGCCGAGGATCTGATGCGCAGGCTGGGTATCATCGAGACGGCAAAACGGGAGATCACGGAGGTCTCCGGCGGCCAGCTGCAGAGGGCGTGCCTTGCCAGGGCGCTCATCAACAGCCCGAAGGTGCTGTTTGCGGATGAACCGACAGGAGCGCTGAATTCCAAGGCATCGCTGGAGGTGCTGGGGGAACTGGTCAAGGCAAACGAAGCAGGGACCACGGTACTGATGGTCACGCACAGCGAAAAGGTGGCGGCCAATTCCGACCGGATCCTGTACCTGGTGGACGGTGATATCCGGGGAGAGCTGCAGCTCGGCAAATTGAGTGTTCCGGCAGAGGAGGGCAAAAGTGACGGCCGGCAGGAGATCGCCCTTCGGGAAAAGAAACTGCGGAAATGGCTGGAAGAGATGGGATGGTAGAGCGATGTATTTAAGAATGTTGAAAAAAGATCTGAAGGACAAGGTCGGACTGAATATCGTGCTGTGTCTCTTTATGGTGATCGCAGCTACCCTGCTGGTGATGAGCACGGGCTTTATCTATACGTTTTTTGCGGGGATCGAAAAGACCTACGAAAAATGCAACACCTCGGATGTGGTTTTCACCGTGCAAAAAAGCATTTCTGATGAAGAGGGGCAGCGGGCAAAGATCGCAGAAGTGCTGGCGAAATATCCGGAAGTGGGAGAGATCCTGATCTCCGAACGCGTGGTAGCGGAAACCGCGAGGCTGGAATTTGAAGGGGTTGACCGGCGTACGGTCACCAATCTGTATGAGAGCGAGTTTGTGATCTCACCGGTCAGCCGTGAGCAGAACATTCCATATGACCGGAATGACCGGCTGTTTGAACTGGAAGACGGCTGTGTTGCCGTTCCGGAATTTGTGGCTTCCAATGCAAAGACAAAGATCGGGAGCAAACTGCAGATCACCACGGATCTCGGGAATACCTATGAATTGACCGTGGCGTATATCTATAAGGATCCCAGCAGTAACTTTTTGACAAAGATCCTGTTTTCGGATCACGATTATGCGCAATTGATGCAGGAGTTTCATCAGAAGAGCGACCTGTATGAGATAAAACTGAACAAAAAATTTTCAGGGCTCTGGGGACTGCGGGACTGGGGGATCCATATCGTACGTGAGCTGGAAGCACTCGGTACAGAGCATGTGATCGATGGCAATGTAACAAATGTTGTGCTTGGAAAGACCAATACGGCATCCAACAAAGCCATGATCAGCGCGATCATCAGTGTCTTTATGGTACTGATGGGGATCTCCCTGATCATTCTGATCGCGATGAGCATCCGCTTCAGCCTGCTGGCAACGATCAAGAGAGAAGAAAAAGAGATCGGGACGATGAAGGCGATCGGTGTGGACTCACTGGCATATAAGACATTGTTTATCGTAAAGTATATCGCATTTGCCGTGATCGGCGGAGTAGCGGGTACGATCCTGGGAATCCCGCTGGCGCGGTTTATGATCTCGAATTTTATCATCAATACCTTAAGCCCGGAGATCGGGGTATTCATTCTGCTGGGCTTGGCGACGAGTCTCATTTTTGTGGGTATTATGGCAGCATGCACTTTTGCGGCGCTGCGAAAGATGCGGAAGATCTCCGTTATGGATACGATCCACGGAGAGAACCGCGGAGAGCGCTTTAAGAAACTGCCCGGTGTCTATCTGCACCGGAGCAGGAAGACATCAGTACCGCTCTTTATGGCATTACAGGATATCACCGGCAGGATCAAACGTTATCTTTATCTGGTGATCAGTTATACGGTCGGGATCGCGCTTCTGTTTATGGTGGTGCAGCTGAAGGAGACGGTTGTCAATGACAGTTTCCGGAGAACCTATTGGCATATGGCGGACCGGGAAGTCTTTATCCGGCCGGACGATAACCTGCATCGGAAACTGATCGAGCAGGAAGGCAGTTATGAAAATGTATTCTATTATTATGAGCGGTATTACAACGAACATGGCATCCCGCTGAACATTCAGATCCTGGATATGCAGGAAGCGGATCTGTGTATGCCGGAAGAAGATGTTGCGGTTTATCTGTATTTCGGGGACGCGGACTTAAGCAAACTGACCATTGTCAAAGGCGGTAAGACACCGGAGCTTCCGAATGAAGTGGCAGTACCGCATTACCTGAAAAACACAAGAGGGATACATCTTGGGGATACGATCACTTTGGAATATAAAGTGTATGAAGAGGACGGTTTTACGATCGATACGGTAAGAAAGGATTATCTTGTAACGGCGTATATTGAGGATGCGGTGATCAATTCATCCCCCAATATCTTTATGGCACAGCCGGACGGAGATATGGTCTGTGACGACTGGTCGCTGTTTAATGAAGGCATCGATTGCGCAGACGAGGAGTATGCCGGATATATCGAGCAGATGCGGGCGGTGAACGAGGATATCCTGATCTGGGATTTTGACCAGTTGCTGCAGTTTGATCTGGGAAATGAATTCGGAACGATCCTGGATCTGCTGACGGTGATGGTGGCGATCATCATGGCGGTTACACTGTTTGCGCAGACCTTCCTGTACCAGCAGATCTTCATTGAAGAGGAGACCGGTGACATCGCAATGCTTAAGAGCATCGGCGTGGACCGGAAGAGTGTCCGAGGGTGGCATTTTGACCGGATCATGCTGCTGGTCGTTACGGCAACCGTATTTGCGGTACTTGCAGCGTATACCGTAAACGTACTGGTCTTTGGCAAAGTGGGAGAGATGCTGCTTGGAGTAGCTGAATTTCAGGTGGCTTACCCGACGGTTCCTGCGCTGATCGTGATCCCGCTGGGACTGGCGGCGCTGATCTTTGTAAGTCTTTTGATATCATTAAAACCGATGGACAGTATACAGATATGGAGAGTGAGAAATGAATAAAAGCGTTTTGGGCAGGATCACATCGTTAATAATGAGCATAGGCGTATCGGTCGGGCTGTGTGCCTGCGGAGGACAGGGGCCGGTGGTTACTTCTGCCGGAATGCAGAAGGTGGGCTCCTATAATGTAGAGGAAGAAGTGCGCTATACGGATGAGAGTGAAAAGGAAGAGGTGCAGCAGCGTTTTGCATCCGCTGACGGGCTTTGCGAGATCTGCGTATATCCGACATATTACGATGTGACGCTGGATTATGAAAAGGGCGAGCCGGAAGCGGTTGGCGCGGCCTATGCGCAAACGCTCCGGCAGGCAATCCCGGAATTTGAAGCGAAGTTTGAACCGTATCTGTATGAGAATATCCGGAGACAGTTTCATGGAAGAGTACTGAACTATGATGCGGTGGAGAAACGGATCACGACACTGATCGACGGTATTCCGGAGGAATATGAGAGAGAGGTAAAGAGTTTTGCAAGAACGTTTTCCGAGGGCAGGGAAGGATACGTGCAGGACGGAAAGCTGAGTTACGAGGAAGTGCTGACCAGCCAGATCATTCCGGATGCGCTGCGGCCCACAGCCTGCAGTGCCTTGTCCCTTGGCGGCAACAGAACCGCGAGCGGAGAGCGTTTATCGCTCCGCAACCTGGAATGGTCCATCGGCAGTGAGAAACAGATTACGGATATCCACGCAGTTGTTCATATGAAGAAGGGGGAGCGCTCGATCACCGGTATCGGAATGCTGGGGCTTCTGGATATCATCACTGCCGTGAATGACGACGGTGTGATGATCGGCATCCTGGATGTGGGTTCTATAACCGGGGAGCCGTTTGTATATGAGAACAAAAAATGTTATACCTTTGAGATACGCTATGCGCTGGAGCAGTTTATGACGGCGCGGGAAGCAGGAGAGTACCTGGTGGCGGAGAGCGGTGATTTCACCTGGTGCCACAACCTGCTCTGTACGGATGCGAAGGATGCGTTCTGCTGCGAAAATGCGACGGCAGAAGTGGCTGCCACGGGTAAGGCGCATTCCGTTCTGCGTACCGTGGATTCGGAATTGATGGAGGGGCTTACCTGGGATACACCGGATTCTTTGTGTATTGTTAATTCCTTTACGACCAAGGGAAATCAGGACGGTTTTACCACGTGGCAGACCAACCAGAACCGCTTTGCAAAATATAATATGTGGGTGAGTGAAAAGGAGCGGTTTTCCCTGGCGGATCTGAAGGGCATCATGGCACACGAGGTAGTGGACCAGCATGAGGTCTATAACGTCCACAACAGCGGTACCATACACACCGTGATCGTGGACTACGCCACCGGCAAGATCCACGTCGCCTTCACCAAAGGGGAATGCGCCGACGACATCCCCCGCTACCTGGAAGTCGGCTGCTACTGATCACAAACTACCCTTGCCTTCCCCCTGGGGGTGCTGTGTGCCAGTGGCACACGTTTAGCACCGACCGAGCCGGCAGGCGAGACAGGTGGCGCGAAGCGCCGGATGAGGGGTTACTTGAAATTACCAATCTATTTTGCTAAAGTAGGACTATGACTGACATACTGATCATCGAAGACAATCCGGAACTGGGCAGACTCATCACCGATTTCCTGAAGCGGGAAGGCTATTCCGTGGAATGGAAGACGGAGGCAGAGGAAGGCCTGATATGCTTAAAAAAGGCAGCCTACAAACTGCTGCTTTTGGACGTGATGCTTCCCGGCATGGACGGCTACGAGGCATTGCAGGAGATCCGGCAGGAGCAGAAACTGCCGGTCCTGATGATGAGCGCGCGTACCGATGACCAGAGCAAGATCCTGGGACTTAAACTGGGGGCAGATGACTATCTGGACAAACCGTTTTCGGTTGAGGTACTGGGACTCAAGATCAAGGCGCTGATGCGCCGGGCTTATGATATGACGGAGGATCGGCAGCTGCTCACCTACGGGAATATTACTATGGATATTTCCGAAAGAAGTGTGTTTAAGGATGGCGTGAAACTGGCGGTCTCCGGTAAGGAGTTTGACCTGCTGGAGTATCTGCTGCGGCATCCGGAGCAGACGATCCCGAAGGAAAAACTCTTCAATGCAGTATGGGGTTACGACTGTATGAGTGAGCAGGGCAGCCTGAACGTGCATATCCGCTGGCTTCGTGAGAAGCTGGAGGAGGATCCGAAAAATCCCATCCTGATCCATACGGTATGGGGCGTGGGCTATCGCTTCGGCGGCGCCGGGGAATAAAATGCCATGAAGAAATTCGGAAAACTGTTGTTTTTCATATTCGTTCTTTTTGCAGTTCTTTTTCTGACGGCAAATCTGCTGTTTGATCACGTGACCAAAAAAGGAGATGAGAATACTTATATCCTGATGAACCGTGTGGTGAATGCATTGGAGGAAAGTGCAGATACCACGGATCCGGAGCAGATGCAGGCCTTTGTTGACCGGTTTATTGAAGAAAACTTCTCTCAATTTGCGGCGGAATACGGAAGGCATGCCGTTCCCGACCGGATCCGGTTTATCCCGCTCACACAGGGAGACAGTGAAGTCTCCATATTAAACCGCGGGGAAGATACGGACAAAGTGTGGGCATTTCATGATGGGGATGCGATCACGGGGCTGGTGGTGTTTGAATTTCATAATGCCGAACGGACGGGGCTGCGTATCCTGATCAATGCGGTCCTGCTGGCGGCATTTGCAGTTTGTATCGGGATCCTGTTTTATATCAGCGGTACGGTGCTGAAGCCGTTTGAAAAACTGAGCGCCTATCCGGAGAAACTGTCCCGCAGTGAGATCACCGATAAACTTCCGGAGACAAAGAACCGTCTCTTCGGCAGGTTTATCTGGGGCATCAATATGCTCAGCGACAAGCTGGAGAAGAATAAAAAGCGAGTGAATGAACTGAGCCGGGATCAGATGACGATGCTGACCACGATCGCGCATGGGATCAAAACTCCGGTCGCCAATATCAAACTCTATGCGGATGCTATCCGGACGGGATTGTATCGCCCGGACGGAACTGCGGATGAAAGCGATGCTGAAGTGGCGGAGAAGATCAGCAAAAATGCGGATGAGGTGACCGCGCTGGTGAAGGAACTGATCGATAAGGCATCCGGGACGGTGGTGGATTTCAAGCCGGAGATCCGTGCGTTCTATTTGAAAGAGCTGACGGACTATCTGGAGGAAGAGTACAGCAACCGGTTAAAGATGCTGCAGATCCCGTATACCTTTACTTTGGATCACAATGCGATGATCAACAGTGATAAGAGCGGGATCATCCGCATTCTTTCACAGTTGATGGATAATGCGGTCAAGTACGGAAACGGCGGCGGTATCCGTGTTGCTGTCAGCAAAGAAGAGGATGGTTATTATCTGATCGTAAGAAATAAAGGCACCGTTGTCGAAGAGAATGAGCTGCCGTATCTGTTCAACAGTTTCTGGCGCGGCTCCAATGCTGATCCGTACGACGGCAGCGGCATCGGTCTCTTTGAAGCCCGTGAGATCGCCCGCAGTCTCTATGGCGACATCTATGTCAAAGCCGATGCGGAACATTCTGAGATGGAATTCGATGTTTATCTGCCACAATGATCAAGGAAAAAAATAATCTTTTTTGTCACCTTTTGGGATACCTGTGCATATATATAGTGAAGGGACCTTCAAATACACAAGTAAGGAGATCGGAATACGTATGAAAAATGACGAGCTGGAGGCAGTGATCGGACAATACAGCAGTATGCTGTACAAGATCTGTTTCCTGATCCTGAAAAATGAACAGGATACCAAGGACGTGCTGCAGGAGACGTTTTTGACGTTTTATACCAAAAATCCGACCTTTCAGAGCGAAGAGCACAGGAAGGCATGGCTCATCAAGGTATCCCAGAACAAATGCAGGGAGTTTTTACGCTTCCATAAAAAGCATGCGAACGTATCCTGGGAAGAGATGGAAGAAACGCATCTTCTCACAAAGGGCTTAGACAGTGAAGAGGCGGATCTGCTCGCCATGATCTGGGATCTGGATTACAAGATGAAATCGGTGGTGATCCTTTATTACATAGAGGGCTATTCCGTAGAGGAGATCGCCGGGATCCTGAAGATCTCACAGGCCGCCGTAAAGAAACGGATGCAGAGAGCGCGTCAGGAACTAAAAGCCGAGTACATAGGAGAGGTGACATATGAAGAATAATATAAATGAAAATATACTTTCGAACATTGCTACGCCGGAAGGTTTGGAAGAGGAACTATATAAAAAATGCAAATCACGTAAGCACACCCGGGAGGTTGTAATTCGGAATGCGGGGATATTATCCGTTCTGCTGATTTCTGCAATCGGTATAGGTGGACGGAGTATCCATTGGATAGAAAAATCAAAAGTATCTGCAGATACACAGGAAACTGATAGCGTACACACGGCTGCTTTGACCGCAATGATGGATCCGGGGGGGGTAGAAAGCGGTGATGCGGCGAAATCCTATGCTGATACCACAACAGAAGCTCCTGCATTTGCGGCTTCGAAGATGGATACCACAGGTGTAAAGCAACCCGGCAGCGGTACTAACGGACAGCAGCAGTCCCTCAGTGGTGTACTGACTGCTGCTGAATACAGCGATCTTGAGAATTGGGACTTTTTCCAAGAACTGGTGCAGGATCAGAAGATCACATTTCCGGCATACGGTCTGAATCCGACCAATGCGGTATCTGTTACGGTAACCGATAATAACCGGCAGCCGCTCGCGGGCGATAAGGTCGTTCTTTTGGATGATCAGGGGGCGGCATTATGGGAGACCATTACCGATGCTGAAGGAAAAGCATGGTTATTCTATGACACAAATACAAACCCTGCTACCGTCTATGCCGGCGGACAGAACATTACTTTTGCAGATGAGATCTCTGTAGTAAGCACCGCCAACGGGCAAAACAATACCGGCCTGCAGGTTATGTTTATTATGGATACCACCGGCTCAATGAGTGATGAGTTGAATTATCTGAAGGAAGACTTCAGTGCGATCGTAAACGAGACCAGCAGCAAGCAGATCCTGTTCTCTGCAAACTTTTATCGTGATCAGGGAGATGCCTATGTAACAAAATGCAATCCTTTTACTGCGAATCCTCAAACGGTACAGCAGCAGTTGGATGCAGAAGATGCCGAAGGCGGCGGGGATACGCCGGAAGCGGTCGCTGATATCCTATACGAAACGATGGTACAGGCAGATTGGGAAGACGGATATAACAAAATTGCATTCATGATCTTTGATGCACCGCCTCATGATGGAACCGAAAAACAGATCGATGCCGCTATACGAGCAGCAGCCCAACAGGGTATCCACGTGATCCCGGTAGTTGCTTCCAATGCAGCGCGCGATACGGAACTCTTCGGACGTGCACTGGCCATCATGACCAATTCGGAATATGTATTCTTAACAGATGATTCCGGCGTAGGTGACTCACACCTTGAACCGATCATCGGTAACTACACGGTAGAGTCTCTGCACGATGTCATCGTAAGACTGATACAGGAATACCAGCCATAATATTATCTGCAAGTATGTTAGAAGCCGGGGGATTATTCAAATCTCCCGACTTTTTATTTTGCATATTCTTGTCACCTTTTGGATTACTACTGCATATATCTAGTGAAAGGCTTTTCAATATTCCGTAAAGGAGATCGCAGCGATCTTGAACAATTCACGGGCAACCGTAAAGCAGCGGATGCAACGGGCCCGTCAGAAACTGAAACAGAGTACATAGGAGAGGTGACATATGAAGAATAGCACTAGGGAAACAATACAATTGAACATTGCCATGCCGGAAGGGCTGGAAGAAGAACTGTACAAAAAATGCAGATCACATAAGCATACAAGGGAGGTTACCGTACGCTATACAGGCATTTTATCTGCGCTTTTTATCTTATGCGTGATGGGAATCTTTGGTCCTTTGATGACCCGTTGGATCGAAAAAGCAAAGGGATGCTCGGATACACAGGGTGAAACTATACATGCTGCTACAACGTTGGTAGCGATGATGGATCCGGAAATCGTGAATGATAGTGAAACACCTCAGGCGATGCGCTATGATACTGCTGATATCTATCAAAACAGTGGCAGTTTTGCTAATGATGCAGCAGGGATCGAAGTGGCCCACCCCATAGTAACCGATCGCAAACTGATACGCAATATTCATCTCGATGTCGAGACGCAGGATTTTCAGAATTTGATCGCGACTGTGACAGAGCGCGTGAAAGGCTTGGGTGGTTATATTGAGAATAGTAATATCTATAACGGCAGCAACTATTCCGGCGAGGCAATGCGCAATGCAACAATGACATTACGTATTCCTTCGACACAGGCGGATGCCTTCCTGAATGAAGTGGCGAATCAGTCCAATATCACGATGCAGACGGAAAACGTAACTGATGTGACGCTGGAATATGTGGATATGGAGTGTCACAAAAGGATGTTGCAGGCAGAGTTGGATAATATGATGGAACTGTTGGAAGAAACCACGAGACTCGATGAAATGATCACGATAGAGAATCGTATCTCGGAGCTTCGTTATCAGATCGAGAGTATGGAATCTCAACTGCGTACCTTCGATAACAAAGTGGATTATACGACCGTTCAATTACAGGTGACGGAAGTAAAGGAATTGACGGAGATTATTGATCCGGAGCCGAAACAGGACCGGACAACTTGGAATCGGATTACTGAAGGATTTACCGAAAATCTGAATCAGGTGCACGCAGTTTTTGCAGAGTTGCTGGTATGGTTCGCAAGCCACCTGCCGAGCCTGTTGGCAGGGACGAGCATCATCCTGGCTGGGATTCATATCGTAAAGAGGGTTATCCGGAGAAGGAATCAGGCGTAAAAAAGATATATCCGGGAAAGGACATGGCCATATGGGGCATGTCCTTTTTATGGCTGTAAATGCCTGGATTAAGAGTGTTGACATACCCCGATTAGTAGGGCACAATGTAAAAAAGCCCAAAAGCAGGCAGGGTATCAAATAGATTGGATACGGTGGACTATCGGTTGATAGAAAATATAGATCGGGGAAATATATAATTGATATAATAGGGATGTATTGCCGGATCATAAAATATGCATGATTTTCGGATAATGATAAGGAGATAATGAAGAGTGAAGAAGAAACTAAAAAAGCATGTTATTATTGTGACAGTCTTAGTCATTTTGGCGGTGTCGCTGATTCCGATTCCCAGATACTTGAAGGACGGAGGAACAGTGGAATATAATGCACTGCTCTATTCTGTTCATCAGGTAAATTCCCTTAATTTGGATGGCGGATACAATGTGGGTACCAGAGTAAGGATTTTGTTTTGGAAAGTATTTGATAATGTCCATGCAGTGTGAAGAGTCCGTCTAATGAGCCACCGGGGACGGTTCTCCGGCTCAAAATGAGCCAGAGAACCGTCCCTGTGGCCTATAAAGATACTGAAGAAATTTATTCCGGGATGGGATAAGTCTAAAGAATCTAAGAAGAATAAAGTATAAAAAGAAATAGAGACGATTTTGCGGCACCTGATCAGCCGGAAATCGTCTCTTTGGTTTAAGGCAACCAGCCGGTGCGAAAATGCAATCAGAACAGGGTGGTAAAAAGAAATAAGAAAACATATACTATATATAACAATCGTGGTGAGTTTTTACATGATAAGGAGACGATGAGATATGCAGAAGGGAGTTATAACCAACCGGTATATGATCGGGGGCATAATATCCGGGGTGATGATGTTTATTTCGGGGATTGTCGGTTTGGTTTTCACCATTATCGGAAAGGTGTTCGTAGCACGGCCGGAGGACGTTACCGTTAGGGTCAACGGGCGCGTACTGGAAGGAGCGGAGGCCGCGGAAAAGGCATTGCAGATAGGCAATATTCTTTCTGGCGCAGGAGGAGTTTTACTGATCGCTGCAGCTGTATTTCTGGTGGTTTGTATCGTGCTGTTGGTGGTCTACTCGGCAATAATGAAGGAGGGGATGAGATGAAGAAAAAGTATTTTTATTTCCTGCTTGGGGCATATGTGTTGTGGGTAATTGAAGCAATATCACTTTCTGGATTAGCATAGAATCAAATACCGGCCGGGGCGTTTTGCTTCGGCTGGTTTTTCTTGTAAGCGGGTTTTTCCTATTGTATAATCGAAAGCAGTGGTAGTTTCCCGAAGAAAATGAGGAGGAGAGGGATATGAAACAGTCATTAAGAGAAAAGTGTGAATTACTGGCAGAAAACTATACGGTGATCAATAAAGATTTTAAGTGGGAATTTGAGATCATGACCATTGTGGCAGCCAATACTTATACGAATGCCGGGATGAAGGCAGACCCGGAGAAAATGAAGGAATGCAGGGAGATCCTCAAGAAAAAGAAAGGTATCTTCTCGGATCTGCGCGGGATCTCGGAACTGGCTATTTTATCCAAGATGGCAATTGATGAAGATCCGGAAGGATTCTTAGATGATGTTATCGCGGTATTTGACAAAGTCTGCGCCGGCAGAGTATTCACATCATCCTATATGGTGCTGTGTGCCTTGATCATCTGTGATCAGCATAAGGTGGAGCAGGCAGATGAAGTGATCGAAAAGATGAAGGATATTATGGAAAAAATGAAGAAGGAGCATCCTTTGCTGACTGCCAGTGAGGATATGCCGCTGGCTACGGTAATGGCGCTGATGTCAGAAGATACGGAGAAGCAGATCTCCGAGATGGAAGAATGCTATGATATCCTTAAGAGAAAATTTCCGTTTCATAATGATGCGGTACAGGGGCTTTGCCAGGTGCTCTGCTTAAGCGGTAGCGGGACGGAGGAAAAATGTGCGAAGGCGGAAAAGATCTTTGATGCTTTGAAAAAGAAGGGCGTTAAGTACGGCAAGGATACGGAACTGGCAGCATTAGGTGCGCTGGTGGATCTGGACATGGAACCGGAAGATATCGCAGAGGAGATCCGGGAAGTATCGGATCTGTTACAGGCACATAAAGGATTTGGAAACATTACACTTGGAAAAGAATACCGTGCCATGTTTGCTGCGCTTCTGGTAGCGCAGGAGTACTCTTCGGAGGTAGTATCATCGGATGCAACATCTATCGGCAGCGCGCTGGCGCTGATCATCGCAGAGGAAATCGTAATGCTGATCCTGATCGCTTCCACCACGGCAGCAACAAGCGCAACAAATTGAGCCACCGGGGATGAGGGAGAATTCTATTAAACGGGTATGAAATGGATATTTTTTGATCTTGGCGCAACATTGGTTGATGAAAGTGATGTTTATACAAGCCGGTGTGAATTTGCGAGCAGACAGTTAAATATATCTCCGGAAGAGTTTTTGGATAAGGTGTACAAGAAAGCAAAAACAAGTGCGACACCGATCCGAACTGCCGCCAAAGAGTGTGGTGTGACTTTGCCGGAGTGGGACAACAGTCTGGAAAAACTGTATGAGGGAGCATATCGTGTGGTTTCCGGATTGTACGGTAAATACAGACTCGGTATCATTGCAAACCAGTCCTATAGGAACGCAGGAAAGAATAGAGCACTGGGGCATCGGTAAATTTTTTGATGTGGTTATGGCATCGGCGGAAGCAGGATGTGCCAAACCGGATCCGAAGATATTTACTGCGGCGCTCAAAAAAGCCGGTTGTGATCCTGCGGAAGCTTTTATGATCGGCGACAGACTGGATAATGATATCATCCCGGCAAAGAAACTGGGAATGAAAACGATTTGGGTACGCCAGGGGTATGCAATCTATCAGACCATTGATGACGAGAGCAAACGTCCGGATTATGTGGTTGACAGTATCGATGAACTGATCGGTCTGTTTGATAAAATCGAAACTTGACAGTGTAAAGATATACGGTATAATCAAACTTGACAGCGTAAAGATTGGAGGTTTGATCATGAGCCGTATTCTGAATGTTATCAAAATAACCACCTTGTGTGTTCTAGTGCTTATAGTGGTACTCTTCGTTGTATGGGCGCTGCTGAGCCCGGGAAAGATCCGGACCTATTCGGAGCCGGACAGCCTGTCTGAAAAGTTTGTAATGGATGTAAACGGAGCACCGAACGGGTTCTTTATCAACAGCAAAAATATCGACAATCCTGTCCTGCTGTTTGTATCGAGCGGCCCCGGTACAGATGATTATGTTTTTACCGACATATACAAAGACATGCAGCTGGAAGATTATTATACGGTTGTTTATTGGGATTACCGGTATATGGGGATCGCTTATGATCGGAACGCAGATGCCAGCGTGATCACGCTGGAGAATCTCCTTGATGATGCATATACCGTTACCGAATATCTGAAAGAGCGGTTTGAGCAGGATAAGATTTATATCATGGGTTTTTCGGGCGGGACGCATATTGCTTTGCGGGAAGCGGAGCGACACCCGGAGAATTACATTGCATATATCGGTATGGCGCAATGTGTTACCGATTCTACGGATAATGATACCCTTATTTACAATTTCATGAAGGAGGTTTTTACCGAACGTGGTCAGAACGGCAAACTGAAACGGCTGGAGGCTTCTGTGGATCATCTTGAAAACGGCGAAGTCAGATGCAAAGACTGGTATGCGTATGTCTGTCTGCTTCATGATGCCGGCGGCGGAACGATCCGTAACAAGAGTGAATTTGAGGGGATCGCGTGGCCGGTCATTACCTGCAGGTGTTATACGGTTTCCGAAAAACTCGGATATATTCCGGCGATGAAGATGTACCGTACCACGCCGCTCTCAAAGGAACTGGATAATTTTGATTACAGAAGCACGATCACTCACCTGGACATTCCGGCATATTTTATAAGCGGTGCGTATGATTATAACTGCCCGTGGGAACTGGTACAGGAATACTGTGACGGACTGGATGCACCGGACAAGGCATTCTATAAAGTATCAGACAGTGCACACAGCCCTTTGTGGGAGAATGCAAAAGACAGTATGGAAATAATGAAACAGATCAGGGAGATGACGGAAAATGGCTGACAGCTATCATCACGGAAATCTGCGGCAGGCTCTTATCGAGGCCGGGATAAGGATCATTAATGAAAAGGGAGAAGATGATCTGTCTCTTCGGAAGGTTGCCGCTTCATGCTGATGAAAAATCCGCAGGAATTCGGCGTTGTGGAATTTGATAAAAACCGGAAGGTCATCTCAATCGAAGAAAAACCTCAGAAACCGAAGTCCAATTATGCGG
>JAFWRC010000291.1 GCA_017508825.1 Lachnospiraceae bacterium | reverse complement strand
CACGTCATGCGAATCGGTATCTTCTTTTAAAGTATAGTGCACGTCATTGGTCGCCACCAGCGGGATGCCCATCTCCTTACTGATGCTTAAGAGCTCCATATTGACCGTGCGCTGCGCCGGGATGCCGTGATCCTGCAGTTCCAGGAAATAGTTATCCGGGCCGAAGGTATCGCGGAACCACGCCGCCGTCTCCCGCGCTTCCTGCAGCTGTCCCCGCAGGATCTGCCTGGGGATCTCCCCGGCGATACACGCCGATAAACAGATCAGGCCCTCGTGGTATTTCTCCAGCACCTCATGATCCACACGCGGCCGATAGTAATAGCCTTCCGTAAAGCCGATGGAAACGATCTTGATCAGATTATGATAGCCGATATCGTTCTCCGCCAGCAGGATCAGGTGGTTATACCGCTCCTCGCCGCCGGTCATCTCTTTATCAAAACGGGAATGCGGTGCCACATACACCTCGCATCCCAGTACCGGTTTGATCCCCTCTGCCAGCGCCGCCTCATAGAAATCGATCACGCCGAACATCACGCCATGATCCGTGATGGCCGCCGCAGTCATCCCCAGTTCCTTGACGCGCTTCACATAGTTCTTGATCTTATTCGAACCATCCAGAAGACTGTATTCCGTATGTACATGCAGATGGGCAAAACTCATAGTGCGCTCCTTTCGATCTTACAAAGTATAATTTTATCCGTTATGCACTATTATGTCAAAATGAAAGTGTCCTTAATCGGACAGTTGTCGTGAACGAGCCACGGGGACGGTTCTCTGGCCCGAAATGAGCCAGAGACCCGTCCCCGTGGCTCAGTATAGAAAAAAAGCACCACCGTATACACGATGGCGCTTGTAAGGAATTGCGACAATCTTTTACAGATACTTCTTCAGTGTCTCTGCCTTGTCGGTCTTCTCCCAAGGCAGGTCCACATCGGTGCGGCCGAAGTGGCCGTATGCTGCGGTGGGCTTGTAGATCGGGCGGCGCAGGTCGAGCATCTTGATGATGCCTGCCGGGCGCAGGTCAAAGTTCTCGCGGATCAGCTCCAGCAGTTTGGTCTCGGAAATCTTGCCGGTACCAAAGGTATCCACGCGTACGGAGGTGGGCTGTGCCACACCGATCGCGTAGGACAGCTGGATCTCGCACTTGTCAGCCAGGCCGGCTGCCACAATGTTCTTTGCTACGTAACGCGCTGCATAAGCTGCGGAACGGTCTACCTTGGTGCAGTCCTTTCCGGAGAAAGCGCCGCCGCCATGTCTTGCATAGCCTCCGTAGGTATCTACGATGATCTTACGGCCGGTCAGACCGGAGTCACCATTCGGTCCGCCGATCACGAAACGGCCGGTCGGGTTGATAAAGATCTTAGTATCTGCATCTACCATATCTGCAGGCAGTACCGGATCCAGTACGTACTTCTTCACGTCGGCATGGATCTGCTCCTGGGTCACATCTGCCGCATGCTGCGTGGAGATGACCACTGCCTCAAGACGCTTTGCCTTGCCGTTCTCATCGTATTCCACGCTCACCTGGCTCTTGCCGTCCGGACGCAGGTAGGAAAGTGTGCCGTCCTTGCGTACCTTGGTCAGCTGACGGGTCAGCTTGTGTGCCAGAGAGATCGGATACGGCATATATTCCTCAGTCTCGTTGCTTGCAAAACCAAACATCATACCCTGGTCGCCTGCGCCGATTGCTTCGATCTCGGCATCAGACATCTTGTTCTCTTTAGCTTCCAACGCCTTATCCACGCCCATAGCGATATCGGCGGACTGCTTGTCCAGTGCCACGATCACACCGCAGGTGTTGCAGTCAAAGCCCTTATCGGAATGATCATAACCGATCTCACGGATGGTATCGCGCACGATGCTCTGGATGTCCACGTTTGCCTTGGTGGTGATCTCACCCATCACCAGTACCAGACCGGTGGTGATCGCCGTCTCACATGCCACACGGCTCATAGGATCCTGCGCCATCAATGCGTCAAGTACCGCATCGGAAATGTTGTCACAGATCTTGTCGGGATGCCCTTCCGTCACCGACTCGGATGTAAATAAAATCTTCTCTGCCATCTTTTTGTCTCCTTCTTTGACTTTTGATGTGTGTCAAGAAGTTCTCTCTGTAGAAAAAGCCATAAAAAAAATCCGCTCTTCGAAAAGATAAGCGGAACATTCAAAGGCTGCTCCTCTTATTGTTCGACTAAAGGCTGACTCCGGGAATGTCGAGTCCTTGCCATCTCGCTCAGGTTGGCACCTTCCATCAGCAGCTGCATCAGTTACCTCCGGGGTTGCCGTGGCTTCACAGGTCCTATGTACCTCCACCACTCTGAATAAGAGAACTTCCGATATTTTGTTGCTTAACAAGAATACAATAAAAGGGATCGCCTGTCAAGATTGATTGACAGTATTCTGCTTTCTTTTGTATAATATAGATATTGTTAAGCGCTGTTCTTAATAATATTTAGGCAGGATGACTATGTACCTGGGGGCTGCTTCATGAAACACGTCAAAACATCCGTATTAGAACCCGGAATGATCGTTGCGACCGATGTGATCGCCAAGGGAAACCAGCTGGTCTTCCCGAAAGGTTTTACGCTTACGGAACGTGCCATCGCACGTTTGGAAAGCTATGGCATCTACAGCATCCGTATCGAAGATCCCGTCGGGATCGAGGTGGAAGAACTCCCCGAAGACGAAGAAGCCGAATCCATGCCCAGCGCTGCCAATATGTCTTCTTTCCTGTCTGCCCTGGGCGGACTTGATATTATGAAAGAGGCGGCCGCCGAAGCCGAAGCAGAAGAAGCTGCGAAAGAAAAGCCTTCTGTCACCGTCACGCAGCAGGAAGAGCCTTCCCATTTCGAAAAGCTCAAAGCCAGCCGCGAATTTCAGGCCTTCAAACAGTCCTTTACCAAAAATGTCGACGGCCTGCGTTCCAATCTCAACGATATCGTGGAAAAGAACACTCCCGTCAATGTAGATCATATGATCGGGGATACCATGCAGATCATCAGTGACCAGGGAAGTACCTTTGCCGTCTTTGATATGCTGCATAACATGCGGGATTTCGATGACCTGACCTACGCCCACAGTATGAATGTTGCCATGATCTGCAATGTTTTCGCCAGATGGCTGCGTTTTTCCGAAGAAGATGTCAGGACCATCACCGCCTGCGGGATGATGCATGATATCGGCAAGCTCAAGATCGATGATGCCATCATCAAGAAGCCCGGCAAGCTTACCCCGGAGGAATTCCGCGCGATCCAGTCACATCCCGCGGAGGGCTACCGTATCCTGCAGAAACAGAACATCGATCTGCACATCAAGCTTTCCGCGCTGGAACATCATGAAAAATGCGACGGAACCGGCTACCCTATGAAGCTGACCGGTGAAAAGATCGATCCGTTTGCAAAGATCGTAGCCATTGCCGACGTCTACGATGCGATGACTGCCAACCGCGTTTACCGCGAAGGCATGTGCCCTTTCCGGGTGATCGAGATCTTTGAGGAAGACGGCTTCCACAAATACGAAGTGGCCTATATCATAAAGTTTCTGGAAAATGTGGTGAATACCTATATCGATAACCGCGTACTGCTGAGTGACGGAAGGATCGGTACCGTACGCTGGATCAACAAGCAGAGGCTGTCCAAACCGATGCTGGAGATGTCTGACGGGACATTTCTGGAGCTGGAAAAATCGCCGGGGCTGCATATTGAGAAGATTCTGTGACCCCTGCCTTCCCCTTGACAAAAAAGGACCTCTCGGTCCTTTTTTGATATCTTACGCCAGTTTCAGTCTAGCTTTCTGCAGATCGTGCTCGCTGCTTACGCGTTCGATCTTGGCCCCCAGGCCACGCAGCTTCACTTCAAACTCTTCAT
>JAFWRC010000290.1 GCA_017508825.1 Lachnospiraceae bacterium | reverse complement strand
GGGGACGGTTCTTGTGGCAACAAGATCAAAGATCTTTAGCCACAAGAACCGTCCCCATGGCTCACCGACCGCTACATTTCGATAAACCGGAATTTGCCGCTTGCGAAGGTAGTCAAAAAAGAGTATCATACTTTCTTATCGGTTTAAGGGAGATCACATTTATGAAAGAAATGACAAAAGGAAGTCCGCTGAAGATCATCATCCGCTTTACGATCCCGCTGATCCTGGGGAATGTGCTTCAGCAGCTCTATAATATCGTAGACAGCAAGATCGTATCAAAATATGTCGGTCCGGATGCTTTTGCAGCCGTGGGCCTTACCGCAGTAGTCAGCAATATGCTCATCGGCTTCATCAACGGCTGCACCCAGGGATTTGCAATTCCGGTGGCGCTGCATTTCGGCGCACAGTCGCCGGAACAGATGCGCAAAAGTATCGCCGGTTCTGTCAAGCTGGTGCTGCTGGACGTGGCACTGCTGATGAGCCTGGGACTCATCTTTATCGAGCCGATCTTACATCTGTTGCATACCCCGTCGGATGTCTTTTCGGACGCGCTTGCCTATATCACGATCATCCTGCTCGGCATGCCGTTCATCTCGATCTACAACGAATGCGCCAATGTCCTGCGTGCCGTCGGTGACAGCCGCACGCCGCTGTATTTTCTGATGCTTTCGGTACTGTTAAACACCGGCTTTGATCTGCTGTTTGTGAAGGTCCTGCTGCTGGGGATCCGCGGTGCTGCTGCTGCCACCATCCTCTCCCAGTTCCTCTGTGCTGCCGCATGCCTTTGCTATATCCTTTTCCGTTACAAAGAACTCATCCCGAAAAGAGAGGAATGGAAAACCGACCACCGGCTGTATACCAGACTTATCACCAGCGGTCTCTCCATGGGACTGATGGGCTGTATCGTCAATATCGGTACCCTTATCCTGCAGAGCGGCCTGAATGAGCTGGGTACCCCTACCATCACGGCACACACCTCAGCCCGCCGCTTCATTGATATGCTGATGATCCTGATCTATACCTATGGATTTACCATGACGACCTATGCCAGCCAGAATCTGGGTGCCGGAGAATATAAACGGATACGTGACGGTATACGCACCAGCATCGGGATCGTCAGCGTCATATCCACGCTGCTGATCGGCGTATGTTTTCTCATCGCCGAACCCATCGTCCGCTGGATCGCCAGTACGGATGATCCGGCCATCTATCAGCTGTCCGTAAACTACTGCCGCTTCAACGTGCTGTTCTTCTATGCTCTGGGGCCGCTGTTCATCTTCCGCTGCTCACTGCAGGGGCTCGGACACCGCTTTATCCCGCTTACCGCTTCGGTGCTGGAACTGTGCATCAAGATCTGCGCCGTCATCTTCCTCGTACCACGCTTCGACTACTGGGGCGTCATCGTAGCAGAACCGCTCAGCTGGTGCGTGATGACCACGCTGCTCGCCTGCGGATATCTGCATACCATCCGGGAAATACTAAGATAAGCGTTCTGCAAGCAGAACGCTCGCGCCGAGCGCGGTTGCGATAGCAACATCTTCCTTACGCGCGAGTGCGCATCCCCCGGAGGGCTTTTTGCTATTTCTCTGATACCGCAGACTTTTTTCCGCCGCTGCGTTTCTTCATCACGATCAGGAAACCGATGGTAAGCACGATGCCGATCGGAATGGACAATGCGGTGATTCCGGCCATATCAAACAATCCCGCCAGCAGGTAACAGATAAATGAGATCACTGCCACGGAAATAGCGTACGGCAGCTGCGTTTCCACATGGGCGATATGATCGCAGTGTGCGCCGGCCGAGGACATGATCGTGGTATCGGAGATCGGTGAACAATGATCGCCGCATACCGCGCCTGCCAGACACGCAGAGATCCCTACAAAGAACAGCGAGCTGGTCTCCGGGAATACCGCAGAAACGATTGGGATCAGGATACCGAAAGTTCCCCATGAGGTACCGGTTGCAAATGCAATAAGACATGCGATGATAAACACGATGGCCGGAAGCGCCCACTGCAGGCCCACCATATTTGACATAACCGTTTCCACAAACGTCGGTGCATCCAGCATACCGGTCATATTCTTAAGTGCCGTTGCAAGCACCAGGATCGTGATGGCCGGCACCATCGCCATAAAGCCTTTCGGCACGCATTTCATCGCGTCTTCAAAGCCCACCACCTTCCGCACCATCAGATAGATCACAATGAACAGAAGTGCAATAATACCGCCCCATGGAAGTCCAACGGTAGCATCGGTCTCCGAAAACGCCTCGATAAATGTTCCTTCCCCGATGGACTGGTAGCCATTTCGCAAAAGTCCCCAGACGGAACAGAAGATCAGCACAACAATGGGGATCACCAGATCACAGATCCTGCCTTTCGCCGGATTCTCGGGACCGTACTCCTGCACTTTCATTTCTTCCTTTTCATCATTCAGCGCCACATCCAGTTTGCTGAGGTTTCCCTCTTTCTCTGCCTTGGTCTCATAGCCGCTCATTTTGCCGTAGTCAAAGCCCAGCAGGATCAATGTGATGATAAAGACAAACGTAAAGATCGAATAGAAATTATACGGGATCGCACGGATGAACAGTTCAATCCCGGAATAGTTTTCGGATTCCACGCAACTGGATACCGCAGCTGCCCAGGAGGATACCGGTGCGATCATACACACCGGTGCTGCCGTCGCATCAATGATATAAGCCAGTTTTACACGGGAGATCTTTTTGCTGTCCGTCACCGGCGACATGACCGAGCCGACCGTCAGACAGTTAAAATAATCATCGATAAAGATCAGAACCCCCAGAACAAAGGTTGCCAGAAGGGCTCCTGCCTTGGTTTTGATGTGCTTCTTCGCCCATTCTCCGAAGGCTCTGGAAGCGCCGGATTTGTTGATCAGCGCCACGATGATCCCCAGGATCACAAGGAACAGAAGGATACCGGAAGTACCGGCTATGGCATCCGTGATCCCCAGGGTAGTGATCGTGTCTACCGTATCCGGCACCGCACATTTCGAGACCATAAAGGCTCCGAGAAAGATACCGACAAACAGGGAAGAGTATGCCTCTTTGGTAAGCAGTGCCAGAACGATGGCAACCAGCGGAGGAAACAGCGACCATCCGGTTCCTTCAAAAGCACTGCCGGATGATGTCTGTACGATCGCGATCACGGCAGCTGCCGCCAGGCAGACCACCGCTGCCACCAGCAATTTTGACTTTTGCTTATTTTCCATAGGAATAACCACCTCTTTTTTATCTCATCATTTTCAGCAGATTCACCGGATCCAGATACCAGTCGATATGATCCGGTCTGGAGATTTCCTCTTTTTCCAGCAGCTCCCGCAGGATCCCCAGCACCTGCTTTCCTTCCTCCGATACGCCTTCCGGATTCGGTTTCGCCAGTCCGATATTTTCATGAAAGGCCTCCAGGATCGTAACAAAAGCCATATTGGTGAGCATATCCGTCAGGCTGTCTTCGATCCAGAAAGACTGCTTCATCTTATGAAACTTCCTGCAGACCTTCTTCGTATCCAGATACGGCACCAGATCCATATTGTTGCTCCACAGATCCGCAAAACAGAAATCATACGTTCCGTCTTCTACCGTATCCATATATCCTAACGGATCTTCATGGATCACTTCGATCTTTTCCGGCTGCTCAAACTGCGGCAGGAGATGCCGTTGAAACAGTTCCACAAGATCCGCATCTTTTTCGACGACCGTTACTTTGCCCACATTGTCCTTCAAGTGTGCCATATACGCAAAGTATCCCATACCGCAGCCGAGGTTGAGCACACTGCCCTCCGCTTTTTCGATGGGATCTTTCATGGTATTGATCATATACGGTGTCAGCCCGGACAGACCGGCATTGTTTTCCGCAAGGTACGGATAATTGTATCCCGTATCAAAAGCAGCGATCTTCGGTACTTTGATCCCGCCGCCGATCTCTGTCGGAGTATCATAAAAAAACAGCTCATACGGCTGGTATGACTGATTTGAAAAAGACTTATGCCCGGCCATCTCGCCGCCCAGCCAGATCCTTGACAGGTACGGATCCGAAGCCAGTTCCCCTTCATGGTAGATCTTGCCGTTACGCGTAATGGCTTCGTACAGGATCTCGTATTTCGGGTCGACCTTTGCGCTGTATTTACGCACCAGCGCCATCACCATCGCCGCCAGAAGCGCTTCGTCTTTGGTATACTCTGCGCCGTCATTTTTT
>JAFWRC010000289.1 GCA_017508825.1 Lachnospiraceae bacterium | reverse complement strand
GAATTGATCACATATTGCCGCTGCCGGAAAACCTTTTCCATTTTTGCATCATAAATACAGATATTTTTATCGTATTGTTTCTTGATGCTGCTGCAGGCATAACGCGCATAATCGCAGGCAACTGCCGGATCGATATCCGGATTGTCACTGCGATATACCCCCAGCTTGATCCCAAGACGCGTATAGCGATGTTCCTTCGAGATTTTATCATGCAGCTCAACGACAATCTTTTCGATCTTCTCCATAGGCAGATCTGTCAGTACCGCGAAATGATCGTCCGAAAATCGTGCCACAATACTCTCGGGGAAAGCATTCCGTATCAGTTCCGCCAGTTCTTTCAATAATTCGTTTCCCTTGTTAAAACCGTATTTTTCATTATATGCCTTAAAGTTTTCTACATCCAGAAACAGGAAACTTTTCTCGCCTTCGCTTTTCCGGTCCTGAATATATGCATTTGCCTCCATACGGAAATACGTCATATTGTACAGACCGGTCAGTTCATCATATACTGCAAGCTTATGCATCTGTTCATTCGCTTCCTCGAGACGTTCGTCCTTTGCCGCCTCCTTTTTGCGCTGATGATACATGGATATGCTCACCATAGTCAGTGAGATCCAGAAAATGAAGAAATTGATGGCATCCCCGCCAAAGGAATCCACCGCCTCTGCCGAGATCGTTTGACTCCAGAGACCGTAGAAATAGTAAAACGCTGCCGCCAGAATGATCATGGACACCAGCGGATTCCAGATCAACAGACAGGCCACATAGAGGATCATTGTCAAAAAGCAGAGAATCTGACGAGACTTTGACAGATCATACATACTGGTCTCGATACCGAAACCGATACAGATCACCGAGAAAAACACCATAAGCCATTGACCGTATCGGTGATTCAAATGTTTCCCCTGCAGATAGCAGACGCAATATACGATAAACAGGATCTCAAGCACTGCCAACAACAGATAGTATTTGGTTTTAAACAGAAGATCCGGCAGTGCCGGCTGCTCCGGAAGATGCTGTATCAGGTATCTGACAACCATAAGGACATTCGTAAGAAAAAGTGCTACTGAAAACACCATCGGCACACGCGCCTGAGACACTTTTTTTCCATAGGAGTGCAGCAATGAAAAAATGAAGATCACGATACCGGCCGAAAGAAGGATTAGGTAGGAATTGCATCGGTCAAAATATGCGAAAAAGCTTTCGATCTGATACTTGAATCCGTTTCGGATGATCATCCAGATCTCCAGCACCATAACAACCGCAGCCATATAGGTTCCGGTGTGAATGTTGGTCTCGTAGATATAATCTTTTTCGTAAGGGGTGAGTTTCTTAAGCCCCAGGAGTTCCGTAACCCATCTCAATACCGTCATCTCAGATCTCCCCATTCAAGTATGTACATCCCTTAGGACTTGTTCCCAAATACTATTATATCACAAAAACATATTATTAGAAACTCAAAATATAACGGTTCAGAACCATAAAATCCTAAACCGTTATATTAAAATGAAATCCTCTGAAGTTCTTTCCTGTTGATCCGGTCCACCTGTCTTGCAGGTGTCGCCAGCGGCAGTTCTTTGCCGGGCCGGATGAAGACGAGCACTTCATTCAGTGCTGCTTTGATGTAGTGATCCCCCTTTTGCAGCACTTCCGTATCATAGTCATTATAAGTCCGGAAACGGACCAGTCGCATCGCTTCCGGAAGGTATACATATCTTCCCGTCTTATTCTGCTCATAGACCGGTGCGATCATCAGTGCCTCTCCCACCAGAAGCTGGTCTTCGATCTCACGGCAGCGCTCATCTTCCCGGTATACAAAGGAAAGCGGCATCATATACATTCCGTTATGTTCTACAGCCTTTATAAACTCTTCGTAAATATACGGGATCAGCGCATATCTGAGTTCGATCAGATGCCGGAAGTCCTCTTTTCGGTCAAAGCGGTACAGTTCCTGCTCTCTGGTCCCAAGCGCAGAATGATTACGGAAAAGCGGTGTGAAGATCCCGAACTCCACCCATCGCATCATCAGATCCTCCGTTGTGTTACCGCCAAAACCGCCGATATCCGCGCCGGAATAGAGAAAACCGTTCATATTCAGTCCCGGCATCATCTGAATATTCATCAGCAGATGACTCCAGCGGGAACAGTTATCTCCGGTCCAGACACCGCCATACCGGTGCATCCCGGTATAGGAAGCCCTGGAAAACATCAGGATCTTTTTATCCGGGCAGATCTTTTCAAAACTCTCCGAAGCAGATTTTGTCATATAGAAACCATAAAGATTATGAACCCTGTCATGTCTTACCTTCTGCCCGTGAAACTCATGATAAAATCTACGGTAATCCTCCGGATTGTTTGCGATCGATCCTACCACATCCTTAAAATCAAAGAACCCCCAGATATCCAATTCCTTCTGCTCAAACTCTTTTACCTGCGCAAACACTTCTTTCAGATGATCTTCGGTATAAAAGATCGCCGGCTCATTCATATCATTCCAGAAGCCTTCGATCCCCGCATCCGTCAGGACCTTATATTTTTCTCCGAACCACCTGCTTGCTTCTTCGTTTAAGAAATCCGGAAAATGCACCTTACCCGGCCAGACGGCTGCCACCAGATCTTCACCGTTTTCTTTTTTACAGAAGTACCCATTAGCTTTTCCTTCTTCGTATACATCGTAGCCTTCTTCGATCTTTACTCCGGCATCAATGATGGGTACAAGATGGATTCCTTCCGTTTTCATCTCTTTAACAAAGTTTTCAAAATCCGGAAACCGTTCGGGATTTATGGTAAAATCCTTAAAGTCCTGCATATAATCAATGTCCATATAGATCATATCCAGTGGGATCCCGAGTTCTTTGTATCCTGCTGCAACCTCCCGGATATCCCCGGCGGTTTTGTACCCCCACCGGCTCTGTCCGTATCCGAAAGCCCACATCGGTGGTATATAACTCTTACCGATGAGTTCGCGGAAAGTTCTGATAATCTCTAAAGGAGATGCGCCTTCGATCACATAAAACGACGTATCATTATACTCCGGATGAATGGATAATACATTTGCATCCGTATAGCCGATATCAAACGTGACGCTTCCGGGATTATCGAGAAAAACACCAAAAACATCCTTTCCGTTGTCCACTATCAAAAAATTCTGCGAAGCATACAAAGACGTTTTGTTTTCATCATGCACCGGATCGTCGGAATTGTTGCTCACATAGATCCACCCTCGCTTGTTGATGCCGCGCACGGTTTCTCCCAGTCCGAAAACCATGTCCTTTTCTTTCAACGTATAAAAAAACGTATCCGTCTTCGCATCAAAACGAAACCTTTCCGGAATACCGGCTGTCTTATCGATGCAAGCCACGACTGCTCCGGTATCATATGGATTTCCGAATTCGTATTTTTTGATATATTTATTATGAGCGTATTCCATAAATCTCTCCTGCTTTTCAGAGTGCCAGTTTTTTCAACTGTTCAAATACCTTAGCAGTCTTATCCCAGATTTTTACGGAGTCTGCTTCTCCGAAGTACATCTTAAGCTGGAATTTATATCCGATCTCAGCATCCGTTGCATCTTTGAGCGCCTTAACGATATGCTCTTCATTTTTGATCAGTTTTGTCTTCATATCCGCCAGTCCGAGAGCACACATCTTTTCAATCAGAGGGCTGACTTTTTTCTCGTTCTTTTTTGCAGAAGCAGTTGTCTTTTTCACGGATGAGGCTGCCTGCTTTTCTGTGGATGCCGTTTTCTTTTCTGCCAACGCTGCTTTCTTCTCTGTCGGTGTCGCTTTCTTCTCTGCTGATAGCACCGAACCCTTTGCTGCCTTTTTAACAGCTATAACCGTTGAATCCGGTGCTGCATTCTTCTTTGCAGCCGGTGCTTTCTTTCCACCTTTCTTATCCTCTACTCCGCAGATCTGGATCTTTCCCATAGTCTTCAAAATACCCGGAGTCTTTGTGCCTGCCTTGGCGATCTTATCAAACAACGATGAATAGATCTTCACCGGCTCCTGCGCCTTCGCCGTTGCTGCATATGCGCCATACAGATATCCCGTGTAGACAAGTCTGTCCGGTTCGCTCATAGAATCGATCTCTGCCGGCGCTTCCATGATCTCCATCTTTGCCTTGATGGATGCCAGCGCCTGGAATTTTGACATGGGCATCTGCGCTCCGCTTCTTGAGAAGATGATCACTCGGTCCTTTGCCGTCAACTTCTTCAGTTCATTGTCCGGTATTCTGTATAATGTTTCT
>JAFWRC010000288.1 GCA_017508825.1 Lachnospiraceae bacterium | reverse complement strand
TGAAATGGTGTATGCAGAGGATCCGGAGGCGGACTGGAAAAAGGCTTTTGCCGAGAGTGAGGCGGAACTGCGCCTGTTAAATGTGGCACAGCAGTAATGCTATTGCATTCTGCGATGGTCTTTGATAAAATACAGTAATACTTAATAAGGCCGGCGTTTTTCGGCCTGTCATACTATCAAGAAGAGCGAGGGGAAGAATAACATGAGTACAAAACCGACACTGGTGATCCTGGCAGCAGGAATGGGAAGCCGTTACGGCGGCTTAAAGCAGATCGACCCGATCGATGCGGCGGGACACAAGATCATTGACTTTTCCATTTACGATGCATTGCGCGCAGGTTTCGGAAAAGTTGTTTTCATCATCAAGAAAGAGCATGAAGCGGATTTCCGCAGCGTGATCGGTGATGCGGTTAGCAAAAAGACGGAAGTGGAATATGTCTTCCAGGAGATGACAAAGATCCCGGCAGGCGTGACGATCCCGGAAGGCCGTGTAAAGCCGTGGGGTACCGCGCATGCGATCCTGTGCTGCAAGGATGTGGTTAAGGAGCCGTTTGCCGTGATCAACGCAGACGATTACTATGGCGTGAGCGCCTATAAGACACTGGTGGATTTCCTGGCTGCGCCGCAGGCACAGAAGGAAGGCGAGATGCCCTTCTGCATGGTAGGCTATCAGTTAAAGAACACGCTGACCGAGAACGGAAGCGTGGCACGCGGATGCTGCCGCATGAACGATGCAGGCTATCTTACCGAGATCGAGGAGCTGACCAAGATCGAGAAGACGGCAGACGGCGCAAGATACACGCAGGATGACGGTGCTACATGGACGGATATTTCCGTAGACAGTCTGGTATCCATGAATATGTGGGGCTTTCAGCCGGAGATCTTTGCGGAACTGGAAAAGAGCGTGCAGCGTTTCTTTGACGAGGATCTGGCAAAGAATCCGTTGAAGGGTGAGTGCTTCATCCCGATCGAAGTGGGTCGTATGGTAAAAGAAGAAAAGGCCTCCGTCAAAGTACTGTCATCGCAGGACAAATGGTTTGGCGTGACATACAAAGAGGATAAGCCTTTTGTAATGGATTCGATCCAGAAATTGAAGGAACAGGGTGTATACCCTGAAAAGCTCTGGGATTAAGCGGTTCGGAAGATCTGTTTCGCACGCTTTTCCGTTACTCCATATACGAAGCGTAATACCCGGGGAACGATCAATATGTTTGAAAAAATGGGCGGCAGCGGTGCCGTCCATTTTAATTTGCTGTTATAGGATACGGTGGCAAGATAGTATCAGGTATTTTCTTCCTGTTCCTTCTTATATCTGGTGAGCAGCTTCTGAATACGCTCGCTCGGATCCAGAAGATCGCTGATGGAGGTATCGTGGTTCAGCGTATCGATGATGTATGCGATGTACTTGCTCAGATCACTGCTGATGTACCATTCACGCTCTAACAGTTCCGGCTTCTGGTAGATCAGGTTAGTGGTGATCACACGAGTGATGATGCCGTCCTTATAGGCCTTGTCAAATTTCTCCAGTCCGCTGGAGAACAGACCGAAAGTGGAGAAGCAGAAGATACGGTTTGCTTTGCGCTTCTTCAGCTCGGTAGCAACTTCGATCATACTTTCACCGGATGCGATCATATCGTCTACGATGATCATATCCTGGCCTTCCACGGAGGAGCCTAAGTATTCGTGAGCAACGATCGGGTTACGGCCGTCTACGATACGGGAGTAGTCACGGCGTTTGTAGAACATACCTACATCCAGACCAAGTACATTTGCCATATAGATGGCACGGCCCATACCGCCTTCGTCCGGGCTGATCACGGTCATATGCTTTGCATCGATCTTCAGATCCTTTACATTCTTGCACAGTGCCTTAATGAACTGGTAAGCCGGCTGCACGGTCTCGAAGCCGTTCAGAGGGATCGCGTTCTGTACGCGCGGATCGTGCGCGTCAAAGGTGATGATGTTGTCAACGCCCATATTGACCAGTTCCTGCAGAGCCAGTGCGCAGTCCAAAGACTCTCTTGCGCTGCGCTTGTGCTGGCGGCTTTCATATAAGAACGGCATGATCACGGTGATGCGGCGTGCTTTGCCGCCGACGGCTGCGATCACACGCTTCAGATCCTGGTAGTGGTCGTCCGGAGACATATGTCCGATCTGGCCGAAGTGCGAATAGGTCAGACTGTAGTTACAGACGTCTACCATAATATACAGGTCATGACCACGCACGGAATTTAAGATGATACCTTTTGCTTCGCCGGAACCGAAACGGGGAACCTTTGCATTCAACAGGTAAGAATCTCTTTTGTATCCCTGGAACGCCGGGTTATCGGCATGCTCGTTTTCCCGGACGGTACGCCAGTTGACCAGATAGTAGTCAACCTTTTCGCCAAGCTCTTTGCAGCTTTCCAGCGGAATGATGCCCAGAGAGCCGACGGGGATCGTGTCCAGGTTTCGGATGTCATCGGTTTGCGTTGCCATTGGTAAATACCTCGCTTTCTTAATTGCACACTCTGCGGGATCCGCAGTTAGTTTTGTGAAACGTATCACAAGCCTTTATACTATATAACTATTTATGATCATTTTCAATCTTTTTTTTCATTCTTATGTCCGGACCGGTCAGATGACAGATGAAACTGTTATCGATCAGGCGCGAAAAGATGCGCTCGGAATAGTTTTCCCGCAGCTGCTGCAGGTCATAATTGGTCGAGAGCACGAAGGGCTTCTGACGCAGGGCTCTTTCGTTCAGGATCTGGAACAGCTGGGAGCGGGTATAGTCCGTGATGTGCTCCGAAGCAAGATCGTCAATGATCAGCAGATCGCACGAGAAGAGCGTGTCATACAGATGGTTCAGCTCTGTCTTATCATTATTGTAGGAAGTGTTCAATAAGGTCTGGAACAGCTGTACGGCGCTGAAATAGAGAATGGAGATGCCGCGGTCCAAAAGCTCTTTGGCGATGCATCCGCTCAAAAAGGATTTGCCGGTACCGACATTGCCGTAAAAGATGATGTTGCGGAATTCCTTTCCAAACTGTTCAATGAACTGCCGGCAGTTGTCGACGGCGTTATTAAACTGGTTCAGGGATTCTTCCGTGGTATAGTAATGCGTGGAGAGGAGCGAGAAATTGTTCTGCTCCAGAATCTGATGCAGGTTGGAAATGTCATAGAGATAGGAGATCTCGTACTGCTTGAAACAGCTGCATTTTTCGCCGTCGATAAAACCGGTATCCCTGCACTTGCTGCATACAAAGATCGGCTCGAGATAATCTCTCGGATAGCCGTTTTCCTCTAACAGTTTTTTCTTTTCCAGACGAAGATCCAGAATGCGGGAACGCAGCGAAGCCAGGCGTTCGGCCGGAGTGATGTCGTCGCTGCCTGCGATCAGAGCGCGGCTGCATGCCATGGAAAGATCGGCGATCTGCATATCCAAAGCACGATAGGAAGGGATCTTCTGATAGATCTCTTCCTTACGCTGCATCAGCTGATAATCATTGTTCAGCCGCCGTTCTTCGTAGATACGGCGGATCTTCTGGAACTGTTCGTTGGGGAGTGACATAGTCTTTCCTTTTCTGAATGTTTCTATATATAATGTGCTATATATAATATGTTTTAATTATTGATCAGCTTCTTTTCGAGTTCGGCAAAATCGTAATCGCGCTGATCGATATCCGTATAGGAACTGCGTTTCCGGTTTGCAGGATTTGTGTTGCCGTTTCCGGAAGCGGATGACCGGGGAGCGGCAGACTGGCGGTAAGCCTGATAGGCTTCATCGGCGGCAGCAACATCCTCCGGTGTCCGGATCCCTTTTTCATGCCAGCTCTTTAATATGGATTCGGCATAGGGGAAGCGGTTAGTCGATACCGCAAGCACGGTACGTTTGCAGGCTTCTTCGATCAGTTCTGTCGAGAAGCCGTAAATCCGCAGCCAGCGGTGGATCAGACGGGCTTCCTCCGGCGCGGGAGTGCCGGTGCGTCCGAGCCAGTTCATAATGGCTGTGCTTTCGCGGTCTTCCTTCGGATGCAGTTTTGCTTTGGCTTCCTCCACCGTAGTGATGCCCTGTTCTGCCCAGGCCAGCGCGGTCGCTTCGATATAATGGAAACTCTTCTGGCGGTTTCCGATGCAGTACTGTAACAGATAATCTGTCAGCTCTGCGGAAAAGCCGAGCCCCTCGGTGATAAACAGAAGAGAACGGAACTGGGGCTCGCTCAGCGGCGCACCCAGATACTGCTGGGCGGCAGTCAGCAGAAACATATGATCCGGAGCGGATTTGAAGCGCTTCAGATCATCCAGGGTATAGGATGCTTTGCAGGCATCCGGATCCGGAAGAGATACGACGCCGGCAGCAGGAGCGGACGGACGCGGATCGGATACGGATACCGAAACGGAAGTATTCTGCGGAGCAGCCGGATAGATTTGCTGCATCGCGGCATTGCTGTTTTCAGCAAATGCAGCAGGCGCGCTGACGGTGATCATGGATGCGGCAGACATAGGCTGCTGCAGGTTCTGCAGGCAGATGCCGGACAGATGCCCCTCGTAAAAATCATTTCCGCTCACCATGCGCGCGCGGTCGTAACTTAAAGACAGTACGCCCTTATTTGCCCAATAGCGGAGAGCGCGGATGATGTCCCGTTCCGGGCAATTCAAAAAATCAGCCAAAGTGTTCAGATCCGCTGCGCGTCCGCTGGAAACGGTCCGCAGCAGGTACAGGTATACTTTGATCTGTACATCATTGGCATCCTTCATATAATGGTCGATAAAAATGTTGGACAGTAGTGTTACTCCGGTACTTCCGTCCAGTGTTAAGTCAATAGGCAACATAGTTTATACTTCCGTGTTTCTCAATTTTCAGCATTTTTTCTCACTTGGGATTTGCATAGAAAAGTATAGCACGTAGAGAGTGAAAATCAATACATCCGTATCCACAAGCCCATATACAATGGGCATTTGCGGGCATGTGGATGATGTGGATAAGTGGATCTGCGGGATGAAAAACCGCGGATATTCAACGAAAAAATATCAACAATATTTGTTGAAAAGTTTTTATTTTCACAGAAAACACCCCAAGATCTGTACGACATCTTGGGGTGCTCTGCTAAGTAAATATGTTCTATTTGCCGAGAAGGTGTTCACCGATCTGTACAACGTCGCCGGCGCCCATCGTCAGTACTACATCTCCCGGCTGTGCATTCAGCAGCAGGAAATTTTCGATGTCGTCGAAATAGGAGAAGTAATGCGTTTCTCCGCCTTTCGCCTCAAGTTTGGCCAGCAGATCACGGGAGGTGACGCCGACGGTATTCTGTTCCCTTGCGGCATAGATATCTGTAAGGATCACGGCATCGGCCAGAGAGAGGGCATCAGCAAACTCATCCAGAAAAGCCTTGGTGCGGGTATAGGTATGCGGCTGGAATACGCACCAGAGTTTTTTGTGCGGATAGTTCTTGGCGGCGGTCAGAGTGGCGCGGATCTCTGTGGTGTGGTGCGCATAGTCGTCCAGGATGGTGACGCCGCCGATCTCGCCTTTCTTTTCGAAGCGGCGGTCGGTGCCGGTGAAAGCTTCCAGAGCTGCCAGGATGTGTTCACGTTCAATTCCCAGATATTCTGCCAGAGCGATGGCAGCGAGCGAGTTGTATACATTGTGGATGCCCACCACGCCGAGCTTCACCTCATAGCTTTCCTCGCCATGATGCAGCGTGTAGCAGCCGCGGCCCATCTCGTCGAAACGGATGTCCGTGGGATAGTAGCTGTAAACGGAAGCGTCGCCGTAGGTGATCACCGGACAGGGCAGGTCCGCAGTCAGTTCGTTCACGTTGTCGATCATACCGTTGATGATGAGGGCGCCGTCTGCCGGCAGCAGTTCCATAAAGGTACGGAAGGATGCGCGGATCTCATGGATGTCCCGGAAAAAATCCAGATGATCTTCTTCTATATTCAGGATCAGACTGATCCGCGGGAAGAAGGAATGGTAGCTGTTGGTATATTCGCAGGCTTCTGCGACAAAGTACTCCGAATGGCCGATGCGCATATTGCCGCCGATGTCCTTTAAGATGCCGCCCAGAGAAAGGGTGGGATCGCAGCCGGCGTGGATCAGGATCTCGGAGACCATAGAGGTCGTTGTTGTCTTTCCGTGTGTACCGGCAATATTGATGGGGATCTGATAGTTTTTCATCAGCTGTCCCAGCAGCTGCGCACGGGTGAGCATCGGGATACCGCGTTCCAGGGCAGCATTCCACTCCGGGTTGTCCTTGGAGATCGCTGCAGTGTAGACCACCAGATCGATGTCGTCGCTTAGGTTGCCGGCGCTCTGGCCGATGTATACGGTTGCGCCGAGAGCGCTCAGATGTTTCGTCAGATCCCCGGCTTTGGAATCGGAGCCGGATACCGTAAAGTGCTTGGAAAGCAGTAGTTCGGCCAGGCCGCTCATGCTGATCCCGCCGATGCCGATGAAGTGTACATGGATAGGTTTCTGAAAATCAATCTGATACATAAGGGATGCATCTCCTTTTGCTGTATATCTGTAGATATATTATGTAAACAAAACTATTAATATTATACTTTACATGAGGAAAAATACAATCTTTTCTTTCGAAATTCGGGATGAAAATGCTTACAACGCAAGGAATTACACAAAAATTACTACTTGACAACTTGCGTATTTGGTAAAAAATACAACGACACGGAAGGGATTTTGTGCAATTATTTCCAAAAAAACATTCACGAAACAGACAGAAATGTGTTATAATATACAAAATCGCGTGCTGAAGGAAGATTTTTGAAGGAAGATTTTCAGAGAAGCGGGGGAGAAAGCGAGGATTTGCCTGACGGCAAATCTTTGAAGCGCCTCAAAGCCGGCGCGGGCTCCCCCAAACTGAGTTTGGGGGCAGGAGCGGCTATAAATGGCCGGGGGATACAAATAATACAAGCATAGAGGTGATTTCATGGTAAAGAAAGAAATGATAGCCATGCTTCTGGCAGGGGGTCAGGGAAGCAGGCTGGGTGTTCTGACCCGCAAGGTTGCGAAACCGGCAGTTTCTTTCGGCGGCAAGTATCGTATCATCGACTTTCCGCTCAGCAACTGCATTGATTCCGGCGTAGATACGGTAGGCGTGCTGACACAGTATCAGCCGCTGCGTCTGAATACGCATATCGGTATCGGTATTCCTTGGGATCTGGATCGTAATGTCGGCGGCGTGACCGTGCTTCCGCCGTATGAGAAGACGTCCAATACGGAATGGTACACCGGTACGGCGAATGCGATCTATCAGAACCTGGATTATATGGAAAGCTTTAATCCGGATTATGTGCTCATCCTTTCGGGTGACCATATTTACAAGATGGATTATGAAGTGATGCTGGATTTCCACAAAGCAAACGGCGCGGAAGTGACCCTGGCCGTTATGCCGGTTCCCCTGGAAGAGGCAAAGCGTTTCGGTATCGTGATCACGGATGAGAACCGCCGGATCGTGGATTTTGAGGAAAAACCGGAGCATCCGCGTTCCAATCTGGCTTCCATGGGTATTTACATATTCAACTGGAAGACGCTGAAGGAAGCGCTGATCGCCAAGGCAGACCAGCCGGCTCTGGATTTCGGCAAGCACGTCATTCCGTACTGCCACCAGAACCAGTCACCGATCTATGCATACGAGTATAACGGATACTGGAAGGACGTAGGAACCCTGCACTCCTATTGGGAAGCCAATATGGAGCTGATCGATATCGTTCCGGAGTTCAATCTCTATGAAGAGTACTGGAAGATCTACACCAAATCGGATACGCTCACGCCGCAGTATATTTCCGCGGACAGCAAGGTAGAGCGCAGCCTGATCGGTGAAGGCGCTTCTGTATACGGCGAGATCTATTCCTCCATCATCGGCTGCAACGTCGAGATCGGCAAGGGCAGCGTGATCCGCGACTCCATCATCATGAATGATACCGTGATCGGTGAGAACTGTGAGATCAACAAGACGATCATCGCAGAGAACACGGTGATCAAAAACGGAGTAAAGACCGGTATCGGAGATGAAGTGGATAATGAAACGGATCCGCATATCTACAACCATGGTCTTGTGTGCATCGGAGAGCATACTGTGGTACCGTCAGACGTGACGATCGGAAAGAACGTCGTGATCTTCGGTAAGACGGAGGCAGAGGATTATCCGAACAAGACGCTGGCGAGCGGAAAATCTCTGATCAAGGAGGGGGATAAAGTATGAGAGCAATGGGTATCATATTAGCCGGCGGCGGCATGAAGAACAGCAGAATGGGTGAGCTTGCTTCCCGGCGTGCTGTAGCAGCTATGCCCGTGGCAGGCAGTTACCGGAGCATTGACTTTGCCCTGAGCAATATGTCGAACTCCCATATTCAGAAAGTGGCGGTCCTGACACAGGACAATGCCAGAAGCTTAAACGAACACCTGAGTTCTTCCAAATGGTGGGACTTCGGACGTAAGCAGGGCGGTATGTACGTGTTCACGCCGACCCGTACGCTGGATAATTCCGACTGGTACCGCGGTACTGCGGACTCCATCGCGCAGAACCTGGAATTCATCAAGGACAGTCACGAACCGTATGTGGTGATCGCATCCGGTGACTGTGTCTACAAGATGGATTATAACAAGATCCTGGAATACCATATCGAGAAGAAGGCCGATATCACCGTGGTGTGCAAGGAAATGGGCGCCAATGTGAACGTGGAACGTTTCGGCTGTGTGAAGACGGATATGGACGGACGCATCACCGAGTTTGAGGAAAAACCGGTGAAGGCCACGTCCAACACGATCTCCTGCGGTATCTACATCATCCGCAGACGCCAGCTGGTTGAGATGATCGAGAAAGCGGCACAGGAGAACCGTT
The DNA here is from genome assembly GCA_017508825.1 of Lachnospiraceae bacterium. Taxonomy (GTDB): domain Bacteria; phylum Bacillota; class Clostridia; order Lachnospirales; family Lachnospiraceae; genus NK4A136. Next base: position 5,367 of record JAFWRC010000288.1, on the reverse strand, counting down.
ACGATTTTGTAAATGACATCCTGATCCGCTACAAAGATATCAAACGGATCTATGCCTACAAGATGACGGAATACTGGAAGAACATCTCGACGATCGAGGACTACTACGCAACGAATATGGACTTCCTGAATCCGGCGATCCGGAACTTCTTCTTCAAGACCTATCCGGATATTTATTCCAAGGTAGATGATCTGCCGCCTGCCAAGTATAATGTGGGGGTTAGCGTGAAGAACAGCCTGGTAGCCAGCGGAAGCATCATCAACGGAACCGTTGAGAACTCGGTCATTTTCAAGAAGGTATTTGTGGGGAACAATTGTACTATAAAGAACAGCATCATCTTAAATGATGTGTATATCGGGGACAACACGTATATTGAGAATTGTATCGTGGAAGCACGCGGTACGATCCGTGCAAACTCGTCACACAAAGGCGAGGATGGCATAAAAATAGTTGTTGAGAAAAACGAGCGTTATGTGATATAATGTGTCGTGGCACGTGCTAAGTACGAAGTTGCTTAAATCGTGTTACAGAGAAGGTAACCAACAAGCAACTGAATACATTGTATCTAAGACTCTTTGACGAATTGACAACCGGGCGGTACGGTAGCAGTTGTATTCAATGAGGAAAGGAGTTTACAGCATGACCATCACAGACGTTCGGATCCGTAAAGTGGACAAAGAAGGCAAGCTGAAGGCTGTTGTATCCGTCACGATTGAAGACTGCTTTGTGATCCATGACATCAAGGTAATCGAAGGCGATCACGGTCTGTTCATTGCAATGCCTAGTCGTAAGGCACAGGACGGTACATACAAGGATATTGCTCATCCGATCAACTCGGAAACGCGCGAAGAATTGCAGAGCCGGATTCTGAAGACATTCGAGCAGATGTCAGAAAATTGAACACTTATTTCAGGGGGGTAAGTTAGGCAGGACTTGTCAGAAGGCAGGTCCTGTTTTTTGCCTTACAGATAATTGATCTGCAGGCAGAACGCTGTTTTTATTCCGCTTTTCGAAATGGAGTTGACATGTTATAATTAGCACATTACAGTCCGGGGCCGGCACGGTTCCGGACAGAACGTGTTGCATGAAAGGATTCGTATGTATATCATCGTAGGACTGGGAAATCCGGGAAAGAAGTATGCCGGAACAAGACATAATATGGGCTTTGCCGTGATCGAGCGGCTGGCGGAACGGCACAGGATCGCGGCTTCGGAAGAAAAACTCAAAGCCGTGTATGGGAAAGGGATGATCGCCGGGCAAAAGGTGATCCTGGCACAGCCGCAGACCTTTATGAACTTAAGCGGGGAAAGCGTGCGCGCCCTGGTGGATTATTTCAAAGTTGATCCGGAGAGTGAGCTGATCGTGATCTATGATGACATCAGCTTAGCGCCCGGACTGCTGCGGGTGCGGCCGAAGGGCAGCGCCGGCGGACATAACGGCATCAAGAACATCATCCAGCATCTCGGGGGTGAAGTGTTCCCGCGCGTGCGTGTGGGCATCGGAGAAAAGCCGAAGGGCTGGGATCTGGCAGACTATGTGCTGGGCTATCCCGACGATGCGGATAAGAAACTTTTGGACGAAGCGTTTGACCGCGCAGCCGACGCCGTGGAGATGATCCTGACGGAAGGCGTGGATGCGGCAATGAACCGGTTTAATACCAAACAGGCATAAGAAGAACAATGAGATTATTAAACGATCCGTTACAACAGATCCCCTGGATGTCCCGGGTGAAGAGCATGCTGCGCGCAAAGTGTGCGAAGGCAGCGATCTACGGCAGCAGCGCATCCCATGAACTGCATCTGATGAGCGCGCTCTCGGAGGGCGAAGATTCCGTGCTGATCCTGACCTTTTCGGAGAAGCGCGCAAGGGATATCTATGAAGAATACCTGTTTTACGACAGGGAGACACTGCTTTATCCGGCAAAGGACCTGATCTTTTATCAGGCGGATATCAACGGACGGCAGACCACCATGGAGCGCCTTAAGGTAATGCGCCGCATCCTGGAAGGCACGCCGGGCACCATCGTGACCACGATCGATGCACTGCTGGGCTATTGCCTGCCGCTGCAGATCCTGAAGGAAAACATGATCGCGATCCATGTAGGCGGTGAGCTGGAAGAGCGTGAACTGGCGGTAAAGCTGATCGCCATGGGATATGAGAAGAACTACCAGGTGGAAGCGCCCGGACAGTTCTCCGTGCGCGGCGGTATCGTGGATATCTTCGATCTGACGTCACCGAACCCCTACCGTATCGAACTGTGGGGCGATACGGTGGATTCGATCCGCAGTTTTGACGTGGAAAGCCAGCGCTCCATCGAGACACTGGATGCCGTGACGGTCTTTCCGGCGTCTGAAATGATCCTGACGGAGGACCAGCGCTACGAGGGCTTTCACCGGATCAAGGCAGAGGCAAAGGAGCAGCGGGAAAAACTCCGCGCTGCAATGCAGACGGAGGAAGCGCACCGAATCAAGATGCAGCTGGATGAGCTGGAAAACCAGCTGATCCACGGCAACGGCATGCTGAATCTGGAAAGCTACCTGCATTACTTTTATCCCAAGGATGAGACTACGACATTTTTGAAACTCTTCGGAGAAAAACGGCCGCTGGTATTCCTGGATGAGCCGGTACGGCTGATGGAACATGTACGGGGCGTGGAAGCGGAGTTCCGCGAGAGTATGATCCACCGCCTGGAGAAGGGCTACGTGCTGCCGGGCCAGACGACGCTTCTGCGAAACAGTGAAGAAGCTCTGGCAGAGGTGGGAGAAGGCCGCAGCGTACAGCTGGCAGCGATGGAGCCGGCGGAGCGGTTCTTTGACGGGGAAGAGCGTTTTACGGTTCATGCGCGAACTCTGGCTTCCTATAACAACAGCTTTTCCGCTCTGGTCGGCAACCTGAAAGAGCTGAAAAAAGACAAGTATAAGATTGTGATCCTCTGTGCATCCAGAACACGTGCGAAGCGTCTGGCGGATGATATGCTGCAGGAGGATCTGGTAGCTTCCTATACCGAGGATGCGGAGAAGATCCTGCAGCCCGGGGAGATCGTGACCTTCTACGGGCGTATCCGCAAAGGCTTTTCCTATCCGGATGTAAAACTCACGGTGATCGCCGAGACGGATATCTTCGGAGCCGAGCGGAAGACGCGAAGCAAAAAGACGCCGAAGTATACCGGCGGCAAGAAGATCCGGGACTATGCGGAACTGCATGTCGGGGATTACGTGATCCATGAAAACTACGGTGTGGGTATCTACCGCGGCATTGAAAAAGTGGAAGTGGAGCACGTCTGGAAAGACTATATGAAGATCGAGTATAAGGGTGGCAGCAGTCTGTATGTGCTGGCGACTTCTCTCGATATGATCCAGCTCTTTGCGGATAAGGATGCAAAGAAGCCGAAGCTGAATAAGCTGGGCACGCAGGAATGGCACCGTACCAAGGAAAAAGTAAAGGTGGCGGTAGCCGGTGTGGCAAAGGAACTGGTGACCTTATATGCCCTGCGCAGCCAGAGAAACGGCTACGAGTTCGGCAAGGATACGGTATGGCAGAAAGAGTTTGAGGAGCTTTTCCCGTATGAGGAAACGGAAGACCAGCTGAATGCCATCAATGCCACCAAGGACGATATGGAAAGCAAGAAGATCATGGATCGCCTGATCTGCGGGGATGTGGGCTTCGGCAAGACCGAAGTGGCGATTCGCGCGGCATTCAAGGCGGTACAGGAAGGCAAGCAGGTGGCGTATCTGGTGCCGACCACGATCCTTGCGGAACAGCATTTCAATACCTTCTGCGAACGTATGGCGCAGTATCCGGTCCGTATCGAGATGCTTTCCCGTTTCCGCACGCCGGCGCAGATCAAAAAAGCGCTCAAGGATCTGAAGAGCGGCCTGGTGGATATCGTGATCGGCACACACCGTCTCCTGTCCAAGGATGTGGTCTATTCTGATCTGGGACTGCTCATCATCGATGAGGAACAGCGCTTCGGTGTGGCGCATAAGGAAAAGATCAAGCAGCTGCGCGGCAATGTGGATGTACTGACCCTGACGGCGACGCCGATCCCGCGTACCCTGCATATGAGTCTCGTAGGCATACGTGATATGAGCCTTCTGGAAGAAGCGCCGCTCAACCGGCAGCCGATCCAGACCTATGTCTGCGAATTTAATGAAGAAATGGTACGCGAAGCCGTGCAGCGTGAGCTGAACCGCGGCGGCCAGGTGTACTATGTCTATAACCGGGTAAATAACATCCAGGATATGGCGGCCATGGTGGCGCAGCTGGTGCCGGAAGCAAGTGTGGCTTATGCGCACGGACAGATGCAGGAGCGTGAACTGGAAGATATCATGCTGCGTTTCATCCGCAAAGAGATCGATGTACTGGTATCGACGACCATCATTGAGACCGGTCTGGATATCCCGAATGTCAATACCATGATCATTCACGATGCCGACCAGCTGGGGCTTTCGCAGCTGTATCAGCTGCGCGGGCGTGTAGGACGTTCCGACCGTACCAGCTATGCATTCCTGATGTACCAGCGCAACAAGGTGCTGAAGGAAGTGGCAGAGAAGCGTCTGACGGCGATCCGGGAATTTACCGAACTGGGCAGCGGTTTCAAGATCGCGATGCGTGACCTGGAGATCCGCGGTGCCGGAACACTGCTGGGCAAAGAGCAGCACGGACACATCGAGAGCGTAGGCTACGATCTGTATTGCAAGATGCTGGAGGAAGCCGTGCGGGAAGAGCAGGGGGAGACGGAATCCATCGAAGGCAACTGCACCATCGATCTGGATGTCAATGCCTATATCCCGCCGGAGTATATCGTCAACGAAATGCAGAAGCTGGATATCTACAAACGGATCGCTGCCGTGCGGAGCATCGAGGATGCGGATGCAATGCGCGACGAGCTGAAGGACCGTTTCGGCGCGCTGCCGCCGCAGGCGGAGAATCTGCTCCGTATAGCGCTTGTCAAAGCCAAAGCCGTGGCTTATCATATTACCGAGATCCGCGGAAAAGTGGGGCGTATCCGTTTTATCATGGAGAGAACGGCACCACTGGATACCACACAGATCCCGGTGCTGGTCAATGAATATGCGGGAGACCTGCGGCTGCAGACCGGACCGGATCCGGAGTTTATCTACCTGTACGAGATCGAGGGCCTTGTGGAGCAGGATGCGGAACTTCTGCTGGCTGAGTGCGAAAGAGTAGTGGAAAGTTTCGGGATTTTATATCCGGCAGCGGTAAAGGAATAAGAATATGGAAAATGAACAGCAGAAAAGCATAGGTGTTCTGATCGTTAAACTGATCTTTCTCGGTATTGCGGTGCTGGGGGCGGTCCTTTTACTCATGGGAGTGATCCTGGGATGGTTTAAGCGGGAAGCAGAG
>JAFWRC010000287.1 GCA_017508825.1 Lachnospiraceae bacterium | reverse complement strand
TCTTCATCTTCGGGTGGCAGTTTATAATCTTTTAGCGAATCCAGTATGTATAACATATTATCATAATCGTACAATTTTGCAAAATCTTTCATCATTTCATAAGCATCTTTTAGCATAGAAGGCGAAATTTCCTCTTTTTCATTGACTTTTTCCCCTTCCCGGCCCGGATTTTCAATGACATCTTCGGCATCCGCCTCAAAAATCTCGCTCAAAACCACCCCAAGGGCCCGGAATTTCTCCAGCAAAGGCGCAGTTTTCCCATAAATCAGGTCCAGATCATGTTCGTTCCCGGCTTTTTCCAGTTCTGCCGCCATCTCTCCCAGAGCCATCGCGCCGATCACTCTGGAAGAACTCTTCAGGGAATGTACCTGTATTGTGTAGTTTTCCCAATCCTGCGTATCAAAACAACGCTGAATATCCTGCGCTTTGGTCTCCAGTCCGTCGTAGTAGATCTTGAGCACGCTCAGGTAACCGTCTTCGGAACCGCAGTTTTTCAGCGCCGTTTCGGTATCCAGATCGCCGAGCTGTTCGATCCAGCGTACCTCTCTGACGGTGTCTTTTTCTTCTTCCTCTTGCTGCGATACCAGATGTACCTTTTCCGACGGCAGATAATGGATCAGCATTTCCTCCAGTTTCTGGCTTTCCACAGGCTTGATCATATAGTCATCAAAGCCCTCCCGCAGGAAGTTTTCCCGCGCGCCGGCAACCGCATTGGCCGTAAGAGCCACTACCGGCGTCGCTGCATTCGGATAGTTTTCTAATGCCTTCATAAAATGCAGCGTTTCGATGCCGTCCATTTCCGGCATCCGGTAATCCAGAAAGATCAGGTCATAGCTCTCGTGCTGAACCATTTCGATACATTCTTTGCCGGAATAAGCACAGTCGATGATCAGCTGCGTCTTCTTCAGCAGTTCCTTCAGCACGGTATGGTTTACCGGCGTATCATCTACCACCAGAATCCGGGCATCCGGAGCACGGAAGCTTTCGTGGTAGGCCTGCTGCTCCTTTACATTCATCTGGTAACGGCTGCGGAAATCACCGATTGCATCCCTGCGCATGATCTTTTGCGGCAGCATTACCGTAAACGTCGATCCTTTTCCGTAAGTTGAGCGTGCCTCGATCTCGCCATGCATGATCTGAAGCAGATTGTAGGTGATCGCAAGCCCCAGACCGCTGCCTTCGATATTCTGGTTCTGTGTCATATCAAAGCGCTGGAATTTACGGAACAGTCTGCCTAAGTCCTCCTCTTTGATGCCGATGCCGGTATCCGTGACCACCGCTTTCAGAAGAAGACGGTCTTTTTCCTGCAGTCGTCCGGTCAGTTCTAATGTAATGCTGCCATGGAGGGTATACTTCACAGCATTGTTCAGAATATTGACCATGATCTGACGGAAACGCATACCGTCGCCAAACAGGGCATCCGGCAGATCCGGATCCACCTTGATCTTGAACTCCAGACCTTTTTCTTTGACCTTGATCATGATCATATTGACCACATCATTGATCACGGAACTTAAGTCATATTCCGTTTCCACAATCTCCATACTGCCGGATTCGATCTTGGAAAAATCCAGGATATCGTTGATCAGGGATACCAGCGTCCGGCCGGCGCCTTCGATATTGTGCGCATAATCCAGTATCCGTTTGTTCTTGCTCTCGCGCAGGATCATCTCATTCATGCCCAGCACGGCATTGATCGGCGTGCGGATCTCGTGGGACATGTTGGCCAGAAAGCTGGATTTGGCTTCGCTGGCTGCCCGCGCTCTCTGCTCTTCCATACGGGTCAGCTCGGTGACACGCAGGATGCCCAGCAGTTCGTTCTTGCTGACTGGTCTCGAGAAATAGAACCCCTGCAGATAATCCACCTGCAGCTGTTCGAGCAGTTCCAGCTGGTCTGCTGTTTCGACACCTTCCACAAGGATCTTCAGTTTCATCTCCCGAAGCATCCGAACCGAGTTTTCCAGGATGATGTGGCCGTTGCTCGTACTCTCCTCATTCTCCATATGTACTTCCCAGAGAATGGATTTGTCGATCTTGATCACATCAAAATCCAGCGAAAAGATGGAACGTACATTAGAATAACCGATGCCGTAATCGTCCAGCGAGAACAGGAAGCCACACCTGCGAAGCTCACGCAAAACATCCGAGAGCACATCGTAATCACTGGCCGCAGCTGACTCTGTGATCTCAAAGTTGATGTATTTGGAATCCACTTCATATTTTTTCGTAATCGCCATTACGCGCTTCACAAAATCCGGCTGCAGACATTGCAGTACGGACAGATTGACGCTGATGCACTCCAGCCCCATTTCCGTAGGGATCCCGCTGGATAAGAAGATACAGACTTCTTCCAGAACAAAATCACCGATATGGTCGATCAGACCGTTCTGCTCGGCGATCGGGATAAACTCATCCGGCATGATATTGCCGATCTTACTGTCTTTCAGGCGAAGCAATGCCTCAGCGGAATAGATCGACATACCCTGCATGCGATAGATGGGCTGATAATATACTTCAAAGCCGCCTTCAGACAGCCCCCGGTGAAGCGCGCTTTCCACTTCGGCACGCCGGAGCAGATACGCCAGATCCTTACCTTCCAAAAGCGTTTTGGTATTGCGTGGCGGCAGCGGTCCGTCACACAGAAGAAGGATATCTTCCGGTGTGGAAAACGCCCCCGGGATACGAGCCAGCATCAGCGTGGACTGCAGCATCAGTTCCGTTCCCTGAAACATAAAACTCTCTCCGAAACGTTTGCTGATCCCTTCGGCCAGATCTTTAACGCTGCTATCCGTCTCCGTAATGATCAGGAAAAACGAATCCATGGTCGGACGATATATATGATCCCCGGGATGTATTGTTTTCAAATATTCAGCCACCTTCTGCAGGAGCAGATCCGAATCGATCGCGCCAAGCAGCCGCTGCAGCATATCGGAGTTGGTGATCCGTATGCACAGCACGGAAAACGGATTCCGCAGGTTCAGATACATATTCAGATCCGTCATGAGCGCTCCGCGGTTATATACCTTGGTAGACAGGTCCATACGCTGGTCTTCGTTTTCGATGGTTAGCATAACGCCGGACAATGCCAGAGCCTGTACGAACAGCTCGGTATGCAGCTGTCCGTTCACCATCTGCAGGAGCAGTCCCACAACATTCAAAAGAAAGAATATGACCAGGGCCACCTGCTTATTTCGTTCGATTGCTTTACGCCGCGAGATCATCGTAACGGCAGCCATCAGGAAATAACATCCGGCACAGGTATAGATATACCAGATCCCGGCATTACGATGGTATACAAACCCGGCTTCGAATGACCAGACCCATTTGGTAAACGGATTCAGTAAAACCATGATCTCTGCAATGATAAACGGCACAAAAAGCAGCGGCTGGTAACTTTTGCCCGCCGAACGGCGCCGTATCATCACGCCGCTCGCAAACAGTGAATAAAAGAACAACAGCGGACAGAGCATCGTATGCATCAGGAAATAAAAGAACATGGATAATTCCACCATAACGCGGGCATACAGATACTGTTCGCAGTACGGCGTCTGGAATACCGTACAGACTTCGCATGCGCTGTTGACCATAATGATCAGCAAAAGCCAGACAAAGAGACGGTTCTGTACCTTTGTGGTCCGCTTCAGTGCCAGAGTATAGGTAAGGCTGAAGAAAGCCACAAGGAATGCAGCGATCAGTATGCCTGTTTCATGCAATTGTGAGATGTAATCCACAACCATAAGTACCTCTTACTTCGTCATATATCCTTTTGTTTCCAGCTGCTCTCCGGAAATCGGCTTGGAAAAATAATACCCCTGCAGATAATCCGCGCCCAGCTCCTGCAGCAGTTCGATCTGTGCCTCGCTCTCTACACCTTCCACCAGGATCTTGCGGTTCAGATCCCGGATCATTCGTATGGAACTCTGTAGCACGATACGCCCCACTTCCGAATCCGTAGCTGCCCACAAGATCGACTTATCCACTTTTACCACATCAAAATCCAGCGCCAGGATCGACTGTATATTGGAATATCCGGCGCCGAAATCCTCCATCGAAAATAGAAATCCCTGCTTTTTGAGATCCCGTATCACGCGATCCAGGATTTCGTAATCATCTTTGTTCACCGGCTTTGTGATCTCAAAATTCAGCATAGACGGCCGCACCTGATGGCTCTCGACGATCCTGGTAACGCGCTCGGCAAATCCCGGCTGCATGCACTGGACAAATGACAGATTGATATTGATGCATTCCAGCCCAAGCCTTGCCGGTACTCCGCTGCGGATAAAATCGCAGACGTCTTCCAGGATCAGATTACCGAGTGCATGAATCTGTCCTGTACGCTCTGCCTGCGGAATAAATTCCCCTGGCATCACCTCACCAAGTTTCGGATCATTTAAGCGCACCAGTGCTTTTACGGCAAACGGTTTCAGGTCATCGCTTCGGTGCACGGTCTGGTAAAAGATCCTGAAATTATGTTCAGCCAGCCCCCGGGTCAGCGCTTCCTCCAATTCCGTATTTCGTTTCAGATAAGCGAGACGCTTTCCATGTATGATACCCTTTTGTTTTTTCTCCGGCAGTGAAGCGTCGCACATCAGCAGCACATCTGCCAGTGTCAGCATATCGCTCGGGATCGAAGCACGCAGCAAGGTAGCAGTGATGGGCGTATCCGCCCCCGGCATATAGATGCCGTCCATAAACCGGACGTAGATCTTTTCAGAAAGGGTAACCGCATTTTCGGGAGTACCGGTATTCACGATCATAAATCCGGTCGGTGTCGCATGGTAGATCTCATACCATGAACTGTACTCCTTCAGGGCATCTGTGACCGTACGGTTTAAGGTATCCAGGCTGCTCTCACCGGCCAGCCGCAGGATCAGATCGTCATTGGTCAGCCGGATACAGATGATCTGGATGTGCTGTCCCATGCGGAAATAGTTGCGGATATCCGCAATCATAGCTGTGCGGTTATAAATCCCAAGAGACAGATCGATGCGGTCATCTTCCTTTTCGATAAAGAGCATGACACCGATCAGCGCCAGCGCTTCTGTCAGCAGTTCCGTTTTGATATTGCTGTTGAACATCTGAATGATCATTCCCGCAAATACCAGCCCGAAGTAAAAGATCAGCGCCATCTGCCGTTTCTTTGTGATCGCATTCCAATGAAACAGCAGATTGGTCAAAGCAAACAGGATATATCCAAAGGAAACTGCATACATGGGCAGCACCATAAAGTTGCGATACACATTCATCTGCCCATCATAATAGAAAAACATCTGATGCATCGGATTGGTCAGGATCAGGAGTTCCAGCAGGATGCACGGTGCCACATACAAGTAATACATCCAGACTTTCATTCTTACCCATGAAGAATTTACCTTTGTCACATAGATGCCGAAGGTCATAGCCAGGACATTGTGTAAAGCATAGTAACACAGATGCGCAGTTTTTATCGCGATACAGGCCGCTTCGGACACAAGTGCATAAGGCGCGGCATAATAACGGATCAGATTTGCAAACGACGCGATCATTACGTTCAGAACCATCGCCAAAAACAGCCGGTTCTGCTGACGGCTGACACGGTTTTGGATCAGACTGTAGACCAGTATCGTTACCGATACCAGCGCAGCGCCCAAAAGCATTGCAGTTTGATTGAACAATTCGATCGTCATCGCCTGTCTGCTTTATCCTTTCTTAAATCCCTGTGTCTCCTGAACTTCAGTTATAAAACACTTTGCTTTCCGGAAGATATTTCACCAGCGCTTCCATCAGTTTCTCACTTTCCACCGGTTTTCCGAGATAATCATCGTACCCGCCCTTGTGTTCGGGATCGATCACTCCCGGAGAGTTATCTGCACTCAGTGATATGACCGTAGACGTGCGGCTGGCGCACCCTTTTGCCTGTCGCAGTTCCGAGAGTGTTTCCGCTCCGCTCTTTCCCGGCATTTTCTTATCCAGAAAGACGATATCATAGTATTTCTTTTCCGCCATTTCCAGCCCTTCATCCCCGGAATAAGCCGAATCGATCTGGATCTTCGTTGCCTTAAGCAGTTCCTTCATCACCGTATGGTTGAGTGCCGTATCATCTACGATCAGGATCTTTGCATCCGGCGCCTCAAACCGTCTCGTACCTCCGGCGCCACGGAAGATCGCCTTCAACTCTTCCGGTTTGAACGGTTTCATGGTTGTCCTGGTGGTCGCTTTCTGGATCAGACTGACATGGAATGTGGTACCAGCACCGTATACGCTGTCTACAGAGATCTCGCCCTGCATCATCTGCAACAGATGATAGCTGATCGCAAGTCCGAGTCCGCTGCCCTCGATGGTACGGTTCCGCTCCATATCCAGTCTCTGGAACATCTCATAAAGTTTATCCTGGTCCTCTTCCCGGATACCGCATCCGGTATCTTCTACGGCGATCATCATCAGGATCTCGTCTTCGGAATACCACTCGCATTCCATCGACAGCCTTACGCCGCCTTCTTTTGTGTATTTTACGGCATTATTCAAAAGATTGGTCAGGATCTGCTTCAGACGGTATTCATCCCCGTAGAGTCTGGCCGGCAGATCTTCCGAGATATTGATCCGGAAGGAAAGCTGCTTCTCCTGTGTCTTGCGATAGGTGGAACGGATCACATCTCCCAGTGCTTTCTTCAGGTCGTACTCTGCTTCCACGATCTCCATCTCGCCGGCTTCGATCTTGGAATAATCCAGAATATTATTTACCAGCGAAAGCAGATTTCGGCCGGCTGCTTCGATCTCTTTGGCGTATTCCATGATCGCCGGCTCATCACATTCCCGCTGGATCATTTCATTCATGCCAAGAACCGCATTGATGGGCGTCCGTATCTCATGTGACATATTTGCCAGAAAACTGGATTTTGCTTCACTTGCCGCATTGGCACGCTGCTCTTCCATACGCGCCAGTTCCGTTACGCGCAGGATCCCCAGGAGCTCGTTCTTGGTGATGGGTCTGGAAGAATAGTATCCCTGTACGTAATCCACTTCCAGCTTTTTGAGCATCTCGATCTGTTCTTTCGTCTCTACGCCTTCCACCAGGATGCGCCGCTTCATTTCACGTATCATGCGCACGCAGCTTTCCAGCACGATGCGTCCCACACTGTCCTCTGCCCGGCTCAATAAGCTCCGGTCAATCTTGATCACGTCAAAATCCAATGCATACAGGGCATGCATATCCGAAAAACCGGTACCGTAGCTGTCCATGGAAAAACGAAAACCATAGTTGCGCAGTGATCGTATCGCACTCAAAAGGATCGGCAGATCCCCCATGGCGGCAGATTCTTTGATCTCAAAGCTGACCAGAGAAGGTGCGATATCATAACGCGCTGCCAGGTCTTTTGCAAACGAAGCAAAACCGCTTCGCATGCACTGTACCACGGAAAGATTTACACTGATGTATTCGATCCCCATCTGCCCCGGAAGGCCGCTGCTTAAAAACATGCATGCTTCTTCCAGCACGAAGTTGCCGATCTCATCGATGATACCGTCACGTTCCGCAACCGGAATAAACTCTGCCGGCGGTATATCCCCGAGTTTTTCGTCATGAAGACGTATCAGAGCTTCTGCCGCATGGATACTCATATTCTCCAGAAAATAGACCGGCTGGTAATACACTTCATAGGAATGCTCCTGAAAACCTCTTCGTAAAGCAAGCGAGATCTCAGCTTCTCTGGAAAGATAATCCAGTTCACGGCCGCGCAGGACTTTTGTTTCCGTGATCACGCCGGCAGATGCATCCGTCATGCGGAAAACGTCTTCAATATTATTGATCTCCTGCGGATAAGACGCCTGCATCACCAGAGCATTTAAACCGATCTCCACGCCTTCATACTCCCAGGGGGACGAAAAACGATCACGGATATTCTCCGGCATCTCCGCATTGTTTGGATCATCGATCCTCACATTCTTTAAAGCAAAAGAATTCAGAGATATCCGGTACACTTCATAATGGCGATTCAGTTCTTTTAAATTAGCGCCGACGCTGTTGGGCAGTTCATCGGTGGAAACATTGCCGGTAACCTTATTCAACATTTCCGGATTGTAGATATGTACGACGATCAGATCAAACGCCTGCTTCATCATAAACAGACTGTTCAGATCCTGGATCAGCGCCACGCGGTTATACAGACTGCATGAGGAATCAATACGGTCATCTTCATCTTCAATAAAAAGCATTACCCCGAGCAGCGCCAGACTTTCCGCGAACACCTCGATTTCAAGATCCGGCCGGATCATCTGGATCACAACCCCCAAAAGCGTCAGGACCAGCATATACATCATGCCGCTGCGCCGGCGCCTGGTTTCCGATTTCCAGTACTTCAGGCTTTCGGCAATCGCCATGAAAAAATAGTAACCGGAGAATATATAGATCATATACATGCCGTTTTGTCGGTGATAAATGCGATCGGTATCGATATAATACAGCCAGTGAGTGCTGATGTTGAAGATAACGGATAATTCGACGATCAGAAACGGGATCATCAGCATTGCAAAACGTGTCTTTTTACGCCGGTGGATATAGATAGAACCCGTAGTATAGATCAGATACACATAAAACATCGGCCCCAGCGCAGAGTGCGTGGAAAAATACAGAAATGCAGCCGCATCCTGAAAAAACGCTGCGACCTTATCATGTATTGCCAGGGGTGTGGTAAAATCATTCAAGGTACACGCCAGTGCATTCAGCATAACATCCAGGAGAAGCAGGATAAAAAAACGATTATGGGTACGACTGATATGGCCCTGAATGCGCAAATAAATCAAACAACACAGGCAGATCAGAAAACCTGTGATATAGAAAGAAGATTCATATAAGATCTGTAAGTAATCCCCCAAACTGTATCCCCCCAAACGTGAATACCGCCTGCTTTTTTATTATAACACAGATCAAAGACAAATACCATGAAAATCGATGTAATCCATCTCTTCTTTCGCATATAATGCCGCTTTCAGATCCGCCAGACGCTCCGACGGTTCCCGGCAGATCATCTGCACGATCGGTTTTACGCGTTTCAGCAGGTCTGCATCGGTATATATATCTGCGATCTTAAAATACGGCAGCCCTGATTGCCTGAGACCGAAGAAATCCCCGGGGCCGCGCTGTTTTAGGTCTTCCTCTGCGATCTTAAAGCCGTCATTGGTCTCCGACAGGATATGCAGACGCTCCTGTGTCCGTTTGCTCATCTCGCCGTCATCACCTCCGGAAACAAAAATGCAATAAGACTGCCATTCCCCGCGCCCGACACGCCCCCGCAGCTGATGGAGCTGTGCCAGTCCGAAACGTTCGGCGTTTTCCACCATCATAACCGTGGCGTTCGGCACGTTCACTCCGACCTCCACAACCGTCGTAGAAACCAGCACTTTGGTCTCGCCGCTTGCAAACCGCTGCATGACTTCATTCTTTTCTGCCGGCTTCATACGGCCGTGCAGCATATCCACCGTCACCTCCGGCGGAAATTTTTTGCGCAGTTCTTCGGAATAATCCACCACATTAGCCAGACCTTCCGTCGCTTCACAGTCTTCTTCGCCGGGTTCCACCATCGGGCAGATGATATAGGCCTGCCGCCCCTCGTTGACACGTTTCAAGATAAACTGGTACAGCTTCGTCCGATAGGAGCCATCCACTACCGTATTCTTGATCGGCAGCCGTCTCGCCGGAAGTTCATCGATCAGCGAGACATCCAGATCACCGTACAGGATCAATCCCAGCGTACGAGGGATCGGTGTTGCGGACATGACCAGTACATGCGGTTCACATCCCTTTGCTGCCAGATCCATGCGCTGCCGCACGCCGAAACGATGCTGTTCGTCTGTAATGATCAGAGCCAGATCATTGGTCTCCACATCTTCCTGGATCAGTGCCTGTGTGCCGATCATAAAGTTGATCTCACCGGCTGCGATGCCTGCCTTTATCTTTTTCTTATCCGAAGCCTTGACTGAGCCGGTCAGCAATGCCGGTTTAAACGGCAGACCATACGCTTCGCTCATTTTACAGATATCTTTATAATGCTGTGCTGCCAATACTTCGGTAGGCGCCATCAATGCTGCCTGGGCCCCGGCAGCAACCACCGCCAGAGCCGCCGCAAAAGCAACGACTGTCTTGCCGGAACCCACATCCCCCTGCACCAGCCGGTTCATGCAGTAGCCGGAAGCAAGGTCTTTTTGTATCTCCGATATGGTCCTTTTCTGGGCACCGGTCAGCTCATAAGGCAGTTTCGAAAGCAGCAGATCCGCCGCATTCCTTGCCTGTTCTTCCACGCAGACATAACGGCTCTCCCTTTTCTCAGGCCCCTGTTTCAACAGTTCCATTCTTGCCAGGAAAAGGAAAAACTCGTCAAACGCAAGCCGTTTCCTGGCAGCATAAACGTCCTCCATCGTTTCCGGAAAATGCATCAGCCGGATGGCCTGCGGTATGGAAAGCAGATGTTCCCCCGCGAGCGTTTCCTGTGGCAGGTATTCTTTTATGTCATCACACAAAGGCAGTACTTCCTTCAGTGCCTTTTGCAGCTTTGTATTGGTCAGATCTTTTCGAAGCGGATATACCGGACTTAGTCTGCCGCAGTTTTCTCTGTACTGTTCTTCCGTCATAAACTTCGGCTGACTCATCAGTACTTCTGTGCCTTTCCGTGTACAAAGCCCGGAAAAATAGCATTGTCTTCCCGGAAGGATCATTTTCCGCATATACGGCATATTAAAGATATTGACCTTCATCCGCCCCGTGCCGTCCGTGATATAAAACGACAGGATCGTCTTTCCGCCTCTGCCGAACATGGAAGGCGGACTCATGATCTTACCGAATACCGTACGCCGGCCTTCTTTACTGATCTCCGCGATCTTTGCCGCTTCGGGCAGGGATGTATAGTTACGCGGGAAATAATGCAGCAGCGCGTTCACCGTATAGATCCCGGCCGCATAAAAAGCTTCCGCGCTTTTCTCACCGATCCCCTTGATCTTTTTGATATCATCATTCAAATACATTTTTAATCTCCCGATTATCGTCCGGCACAGACAGGCATTTATTCGTTATCTTTAACAAAAAGCGGCAGGCTATCACAAGCACTGCCGCTCAATATCATCTCTTTATCGTGAATACTCACTCCACAGACAGGATATAGTAATACACCGGCTGACCGCCCTTCTGCATCTCTACATCCATAGAAGAATAATT
>JAFWRC010000286.1 GCA_017508825.1 Lachnospiraceae bacterium | reverse complement strand
GTGTGGCTCCGATGAAGTGCTATGCGGATCACAATCTCTCGTATTCTACGAATGAGATCACGATCTACTGGAATTCACCGCTGGTATTTACGCTGGCGTATATTCTAAACCAAACCCGCTAAGCTGTTTTGCAACGTTACCATTCACAGCCGAACTTCGCAACGGATAAGAGCCGGATCGCAACCAAACAGTGATTGACAGGATAAGTAATAAATGATATCTTCATTTTATGGCAGGGGAAGACACCCATAAGAAAAAACGCATGTCATAAAGCACAACAAAATATTGCAAAGTTGCAAGGGGGAGACACCCATGACAAAAAACATTCTTGTGACAGATGAAAATGGCAAAGTAATTGGCGCCACCTACCCGAAACGGGCAAAGGGGCTTATCAAAAGCGGTCGTGCGACCGAAGTGGACGAGGGGATGATCCGTCTCGTTTCTTCGGGTGGTGCGGGCGCTTTTTCTGATGCGTTGAACGCTTCCGGGCAGGATCCGGGAGTCGTATTCAACCACTTTATCAAGGAGGATATGACAATGGCAAACAGAATAGATTTCAAGGCAAGAGGTTTCAAACTGGTTCCGGAATGTGAAAGCAACAGAGGTACCCGATTGGTGGTAACAGAGGCCGGCGAGAACGTGGAATGTTTCGAGCTGGCAGAGGGCGGCGTTAAGACCGAGATTTCGCATACCGAAGAGCTGCAGAAGGATACGGACTATGTATTCTGCTTCACCATAAAGAGCCGCTACATCCGTCTGGATATGGCGGAGTGCATGGTGCAGGTGTACTTCGATGAAGAGGGGGACGGTTACACCTATCCGCTGGATCGTGATAACAAGAACCGCTTCAAACCGACGCTGTGCAAAAAGACCGAGGACGGCCTGCTGCGCGTCTTTGAACTGCCCTTCAACAGCGGGGATGCGAGCAAATGCACGATCCGTATCTCGGTCAGCAATATGACGGCATGGGTTTATCCTGCCAAGGATGCACAGGCATACGAGGCACTGCCGGATGTGGACTACGAGCAGTGGAGACAGGATGCGATGCATCAGGTGACCAGACTGGTGAACGATCTCGGTAACAGCCTGGGCGAGACCTTGAACGGTATCGGTGAGTTCGTCGGTGGTGCCGGTGACAGGATCATCAAGACAGTCAACGATGTGATCCGACCGACGGCGAAAGAGGATGATATCGTAGAGCCGGAAGAAGCGGCAGATGCAGAGGACATCAGGCCTGCGGATGAAACGAAACCGGAGGAAAAAGCAGAACCCACGGAAGACAAAAAGGAATAATAACAGTAGTTACATCAGGAGGAATCCGGTTTTGACCGGGTTCCTTTTTTCATGCCGGACAGGAAGCAGTCCCCGTATTTATGCAGATTATCGTATACACGACTTTAGATTTTATGATATACTAATAAAAGATTTTTATGCTGGGAGGCAGCGTATGAAAGAAATGCAGCGCCTTTTGGAAGTGGTGGAAAAATTGCGTGCGCCGGACGGGTGTCCATGGGATAAGGAGCAGACCCATAGCAGCCTGAAAGCTGCCTGTGTGGAAGAAGCGGCAGAGGTGATCGGCGGCATCAATATCCTGGAAGAGACCGGCAGCGCGGACAATCTCAAAGAGGAACTGGGGGATTTGTTATTGCAGGTAGTGATGCATGCGCAGATCGCCAAGGAAGAAGGACTCTTTGATCTGGAAGATGTGGCCAAAGCGATTTCCGATAAGATGGTGCGCAGACACCCGCACGTGTTTGGTTCAGCAGAAAAAGATATAACCACCGGTGAAGTATTGACAGACTGGGAAAAGATCAAGAAGCAGGAAAAGGCCGGTCGGGAATGGGAAGCAGACTATCTGCCCGGAGCAATGAATGAGGCATCAGAGCTTTTGGAAGTGGCAAAGAAACGAAAAGGATTTATCTGAAAATACAGGAGGGGGAAGTGTATGATCGGTATTATCTGTGCGATGGATGTGGAACTGGAAAAGATCCTTACGATGATGGAGAATGAGCAGGGAGACATCATCAGCGGTATCGTTTTTCATAAGGGAACGATCGGCGGCAAAGAGGCGGTCTGCGCCGTATGCGGTGTGGGAAAAGTGTTTGCGGCAATGTGTACGCAGACGATGATCCTGAAATACTCGCCGGACTGTATCATCAACGTAGGCGTGGCGGGAGCTCTGGATAAACATTTGCAGATCACGGATATCGTAGTTGCGGATGATCTGGTACAGCATGATATGGATGTGACGGCATTGGGAGTTCCCAGAGGGATGATCCTCGGCACGGATTATATCGCGTTCCCAACGGAGAAGAGTGTGTCGGACCGGCTGTTTAATTCGGTCGATGCGCTGAATAAAGACCGCGCACAAAAAGGTGAAAAAACGCTCGGGATCTTCCGGGGGCGGATCGCATCGGGAGATCAGTTCATTGCTACGAAAGAACAGAAAGAGGATATCACAGATGCGTTTGGAGCGGCTGCCTGCGAAATGGAAGGCGCTTCGATCGCGCAGGTCTGCTATGTGAACCATATCCCCTACGCCGTGATGCGGGCCATCTCGGATACGGCAGATGAAAGCTCCGAAGTGGATTTTCCGGAGTTTTCCAAAGCAGCAGCTGACTGTACTGCGGAAGTAATACGGCATTTCTTTACGGGATAGTCACAGAAGATTACTCTGTGACGGTTCCTTAGGATTAAGACATAAGGAGAAAAACTATGAGCAACAAGAGAAGGCTGGCGGTGATGGGACTGAGTGCAGTGCTCTGTCTGAGTGCCTGCGGTGAGACGGAGGAGAATACACGCGGACTGCGTGGAGATGTGGTAACAGAGGATCCCGGGGAGGCACAGCCGACAGCAGCAGAAGAGACCGGAACACCGGGCGGTGAAGAGCAGCCGACGGTAGCCCAGGGGCCGGTGGGGACCTCGGAAGAGGATGGTTTCTTTGCAGAAGCGTTTGCCAAAGGGCAGGTTGAAAACAACGGCGGATACTTTGTACGTGTCGGCGATAAGGTTTATTACCGTGTATATAGCGAAACAGGACTGCATCGCACGGCTTTGTTCGGAAGCTTTATTGACGGAGATATCCCGACAGCGCCCTCCAGCTTGATGAGTTATGATCTGAAAACCGGAAAGCAGGAAGAAATAGCAACTGTATACGGAAACGGCAAACTGTATGTCGGAACGAAAGGATTTTTCCTGGGTAATTCTGATACTAATGAGACGTATCTGATCTCGCCGACCGGGGCGGGACAGAACTTATACTGCAGCGGTGTACCAAACGGTGTTTCCGAAGACGGCAGAATTCTGGAAGTAACACAATACTCCTATGGGGGAACACCCTTTTATGGTGAGGTGGTGGTCCGCGACGGAAAAGAGATC
>JAFWRC010000285.1 GCA_017508825.1 Lachnospiraceae bacterium | reverse complement strand
TCAGTACCAGTCTTCCGATAATGCCGTGCGCATCACGGAACGGTACCCCGTGCTTTACCAGATAGTCTGCCGCATCGGTCGCATTGGTAAAGCCCATCATCGCGCTTCGAGCCATCACATCCTTGCGGAATTTCATGGTATCTACCATCTGCATAAACATGGAGATGCATTCCTTTACGGTATCGATAGCATCAAAGGTGCCTTCCTTATCTTCCTGCATATCTTTGTTGTATGCCAGCGGCAGACCCTTCATGGTGGTCAGCATCGCTACCAGATGGCCGTATACGCGTCCGGTCTTGCCTCGTACCAGCTCCGCGATATCCGGGTTCTTCTTCTGCGGCATAATGGAGGATCCGGTTGAGAATGCGTCATCGATCTCCACAAAACCGTACTCGTTGGAATTCCAGATGATCACTTCCTCCGAAAAACGGGATAAGTGCATCATGATCGTAGATAATGCCGATAAAAACTCGATCACATAATCACGGTCGGATACGGAATCCATGGAGTTTAAGGTCGGTCCCTCAAAGCCCAGCATGCTCGCGGTATATGCCCGGTCCAGCGGATAAGTTGTTCCTGCCAATGCCCCTGCCCCCAGCGGGCAGGTATTCATCCTCTCATAGATATCCGAGAGTCTGGAACGGTCCCGGCGGAACATCTCAAAGTACGCACCCATATGATGTGCCAGGGTTACCGGCTGTGCCTTCTGCAAATGGGTAAATCCCGGCATATAGGTTTCCAGGTTTTCTTCCATGATACGTACCAGGATCTTCTGAAACTTCTTCAGTTCTTCTTCGATCTCTGCCACCTGGCTGCGTACATAGAGTTTCATATCCAGCGCTACCTGATCGTTACGGCTGCGGCCGGTATGCAGTTTCTTGCCGGCATCGCCGATCATATCCGTCAGATTGGCCTCCACAAAACTGTGGATATCTTCATATTTATCCGTGATCTCCAGACTGCCGTTCTCCAGCTGCTCGCGGATCGTGGTCAGTCCCTTTACGATCGCATCCTTTTCCTCTAATGTAAGAATGCCCTGCTTCTCCAGCATGATCGCGTGCGCGATGCTGCCCTCGATATCCTGGGCATACAGACGCTTATCAAAATCAATGGATGCATTAAACAGATATACATCCCGGTCCGTCTCTTTTGTAAATCTTCCTCCCCAAAGCTGTGCCATTGCTTTTTCTTCCTTCTCAATTAAAAATATACATCAGGCGAAAACCTGGTGTTTATACTTTTGTAGCACACAATATCGTGTATGTCAAATGCAAATTATATCTTTTGTCGAAAATATTGCGTTTCATTTGTATAAACTTACTATAGCCAGCCACGGGGACGGTTCTCTGGCCCATTTTCGACCATGGGGACAGTTCTGTGGCTCAAAATGAGCCTGAGAACCGTCCCCATGGTCGATTTATATCGGATTTTATTTTATTAAACTATTACTTTAAATTTATATTGACAAACTATAAAAGCTATGATACGATGCCTTTAACAAATTAAAGTTTCGCTTTAAATATTTAACATTATGATATTATGAGGAGGAAAGAATCATGAATGAAATCAGGGAAATGAAGGAAACCACCAGCCGCAGCGATATGTGGGAAAAACGCAGAAAACAGCTCAACGGAAGCAATGCATTACGATTTGCTCTGATCCTTATCCTGTTCTATATGGTGCAGGACCTGGTAAATGATATCCGTACAGAAAGCTCTGCTTTTGAGATCCGTTTCGAGAACGATACCTTATTGGAAAGCGCCGGAACTTTCTACCGCCTGTATGTCAATGATGAGGAGTACGGTGACATTGATTATAATCAGTACTTTCGCACTGACAGTAACGGAAATACGGATTACAAATACTGCCGTTTGATCGATGATGCTTCCCGACTGACCTATACTCTCATCCTGGCAGCAATGATGTTTATCGTGACGCTGATCGCTGACAGCGCGATCAACAGCACTCCTTTTACCAAGAAAAACATCGACCGTGTCAAAATGATCGCCGGACTGCAGTTATGCCTCGGCATATTCCCGGGAACGGTACGGCTCATCATGTCCTTTATCCGTTTCAATTACTACAGTACCAGTTTTAACGAATCCACACTGTTTTTTATCGCGATCGCGATCGTCATCGCTATGATCGCCGTGGTCTTTGAAAAAGGCCTGGCTTTGCAGGAAGATGTAGACAGCATCGCGTAAAAACATTTTACTAATATTCCGGAGGAAACACTTATGATCATCATCCGACTGGACCGCATGATGGCGGACCGAAAAATGTCCTTAAATGAACTGGCCGATAAAGTTGGCCTGACCAATGTAAATATGTCTAATCTGAAAACCGGCAAAATGAAGGGCATCCGTTTCGAAACCCTGAATTCCATCTGTCTGGCTCTGGACTGTCAGCCCGGCGACATCCTGGAATACAAACCGGATTAAACCTGCCAAAGGGACGGTTCTCCGGCTCAAAACATGCCGCAGAACCGTCCCTTTGACTATTTCCCGTTTTACTTTTCCAGTTCATTTAATGCTATTTGAATCGCACGGTCCTGAATGCTTTTCAGGAGTTTGCTTTCCTGTACCGCCTCGATCTGACCTGACATCTCCATTGGCACGATATATGCATTATTCCTGTATAATCTATGAACCAATTCCGTAGTATTCTCAAATTCAAATCCCTGCATAGCTTTTTCCGAATCCTGAACCGCATATAGTTTTGTCAGAAAATCGATGACCATCTGATTACTGACAAGCCAGCTGGTCTTGACAGGCAAGTATTCTGAGTAGCTATTCTGCAAAACCTTTGTTTTTTCTGTTTGCTCATCCTGTAAAGGGATCACGGTATCCTCCGCCTTCGGTCTGCTCATATGAAACGTCTCATAATCTCTCCCCTTCCGAAAGCAGATTTCCAGAACAAGTTCTTCCGATGTACCATAGATCCTCATCCGTGCTTTATTATCCGAGATGATCGCAGCATTGCAACTGCCGTTATATTTTTTCAAGTTTTTTTCCATATCTTCTTTATCACTATATGATAAACCGCTGTTTCGATCCCATGTTACCGCGCTCACGATCTCTTCCGGATCAAATTCCCATTGCCCCGTATCCGAATCACGTTTTATCGATAAATGATAATACTGATGATCTGCTCTTCGATATGGCGGTATATAACGGATTTCCAGATATGCACATAATACAAATAATAAAATGACATATACAAAAAACCAAATAACGAGACGTTCCGGATTTGCCCATATATTATGGAAATCAGCGACAAGTATACCTATAGGCAACAAAAATATAGCTATAAATATCCCTATAAATTTGATTCCTCTTTTTCTGTTTTCCTGTCTTATTCTCTTTTTTAAATATGTATCTGACATATTATAAAAACTTCTCATGGATACCATCCTCTTCGGTAATCCGGCCTATATTTCCCTTTCCAATTCTTTATCGTCCGTTTTCTTTATGAAAATCTGCCCAAAGAACCCTTTCCCAAAAACCGGTCTTTACGGACGGTCCTAAAACTCTTTTCATAGCAGTTTTCCTTAATCGTGCCTTTCGTTCTCATTCCCAAAACACTCACAGAAGCGCCCGGAGAATCCCGGTTCCATTCCGCCGGCATACAGATGTGAAGTGTCACCATAGCCAATGCATCTCCACTGCACATCCCCTTCCCGGCGTTCTTCAGTAACAAGCGTAGTAACGGAAGTCGGCGGCGCGCAGAAGCCCTGCCATATGACCATGGGTGAAATACTGAGAAGATGTGCCAGCGCTAAAGACGTCAGCCCAAAGTGGCAGAAAAAAACGATCGTATCATTATTTGCTTTCTCTGCCTTGTACATCCGTCCGTTCCGGCGATATCCATGCTGCAGCAGGAACGCATCCAGCGCTATGGTTGTTTCCCGGTAATGCTGCTCGATCCCGGCTTCTACAAATGCCGGATGTGTAAACCACTTCTCTGCGTCATACATCTCCGGTACCACCGTCCAGTCCTTCGGCAGCCAGTCCCATGGCACGTGACCACGTTCCTGATCGTCCGGTCGCATCACACGATAGTCGAATTCCCGAAGCCACCCCAGTTCTTCCGGCTCAATGCCGCTTCCTTTCAGCGCCAGCTGCGCTGTCATCTTCGCCCTGCCGTAAGGTGACACATAGTATTCGTCCGCTTTTATCCCCGGTATTCTCGGAGCCAGCAGCTTTGCTTCCTTCACTCCCTGTTCCGTTAATCCGTCTACCCGGTAATCCGGATCCCCATGTCTTACAAATACCAGTTTCATAGATCATTTCCCCCTTCATCCATTGACTGCATTACTTTCATCGCGTGTTCCGCGCATTCTTTCCTTGACTGTATCCATGCTATATATTTTTTCTGTCTGCCCGGAGGATCATCAACAGGCACTTCAGGCACGAGATAGGCATCCTCTTCGATAAGTCTGCGGGTTTCCTTCGTAGTATCGATAAATGCCAATCCTGTCATTGCTTCTTCAAGATCTTTACATTCGTAAAGTTTCTCCAGAAATGTACAGGCCAGTCTCTGTGTGATCACCCGGCTTTTTCTCACCGCAAAGTATTCATGAAAATTGTTTTTTATCATAACAGGAATATCATCCGTAAGCGGCATTATCGTATCAGTCTCGATCCTATTGGCCGGATCGATCATATGAAATATCCGGTCACCGTCATCCTTATGGATACCGATTTCCAAAACGAATTCTTCGCCTATACCATACAACCGCATCCATCCCTGTTCATTATTGATGAGCACTACATTGCACCTGTAATTCTGTGCCAGTTCACGAATGACTTTTTGCGGATCATACTTTTTCCTTTTCGCTGCGTATCTTAAATCAATCTTAAAAGCGAAATAACCAAATAGGGGTCCTAATAAGCTTAATGTCCATCCGATAAAGAGCCCTCCCCCCGGAATAAAAAACAGTCCCGCTGCCATCCCCGTCACAGACTGTTCACGTAAAAAATAAAACACGCCTATAATACCAAGTACAAATACGCCGATTCCCATAAGCAACAGAACAAGCCATGTAAAGAACAGTATTGTTCGCAAGATTATTTTCTCGATCCGGCTTAACAGATCAACATCTTTTCTGCTCCGGAACGGTGCGTTCCGAGAAGCATCAATCTTTCCCATCGTTCTCCCTTCATCCTTTTCCTCTCATAATAAAACTCATGTTAACACAGCTAACATGAGTTTACCACCAACCTGAAGATACAAAGATGTAAATCTGATCTAACACTTATGAGATCACACTCTCTGGCAGCCACAGTTCCCGCAGAAATTCAAGGTAGAAACCGTGCCGCACCGCGGACAGTTCCACGCATTAAGCATAGGCCGCGGGCTGCCGCATTTATAGCAGAAATTGTGAGAGCTGACCGCCCCGCACCTGCAGTTCCATGTTCCGACTACAGCCGGCCGGTAATAGGTCTGCGCCGCATCCGGCATAGTAACGATGCAAAAATCGTTCTTGGACGCCGTTATGACAACAACGACAGCCGCAATAAACATCATGATCACAAAACCGATCCAGAGCAAAACGCTTAATCCGGCAAATATAACCTCATCCGTAGAATTTGCTCCCAGAACAATGGCGTCATATACACCATGCACCAGAATCGGCACAAGGATGGAAAGCGCCGTATATTTCGCCTTATTCCCCTGGTTATTTGATACACTTGCATACTTGGCCTTGCTGTAGAAAAATCCCATAAAAACTGCAAAGCAGGCATGCCCTGGCACCGCCGTAAACATTCGCATGATTGCAACACTTAGTCCGTTGCCGAATACATAACCGACGTTTTCCACCGCCGCAAAACCAAGCGATACAAAGACGGAATAAACGATCGCATCATAACTGTAATCAAAATGTTTATTCTTCCATGTGATCGCCCACAGGATAATATATTTGCCCAGTTCTTCCACAGGTCCTACCAGCAGGATGGCAATAATATAAGCCTTGAGCACAGATTCTTCCGGAAAAATGACTCCTAAGATCAGCTCACCGATCGACTCAGCAATAATTGCAGGCACCACGGTACTCATTCCCGCAAAAAACAAAAGGATCAGGAAGCCGATCGGTTCCTTCTCTTTTTTATCCCTTACATAAATAAATATCAACAGTGCTATGACCGGAATCAGCGCCAGATACAGAAGTATACCACCATTCATTCCATTGTCTCCTTTCTATACCCTATAATTTAATAAGTTTACCTTGAAGATACCAAATTGTAAACCCCGCAAAGTTTTTTAATACTTTGGTATATCGAACTCTTTTAGTTCCCACTCTTTTATACGCACACCGTCCCAACAGTGTTCCACGGTGAAGTCCAGTTCACCGCCTCTCATTGTCCGCTCATCAAAAGACTGGGCAGCCCGAAAATTTCCCAGCGAAAAAACAACCAGCGTAGTATGTCTGTCAGGCCCCTGCATCTCCTGAACCGGCTGGATCACATGCGGGTGTGTTCCGATCACCACATCCACACCAAGTTCTGTGAACAATTCCGCATATTGCAGCTGCTGCTCATCCGGCTCATCGGCATACTCTGTCCCCCAGTGAACGAACACCGCCTTAAAATCCGCATCACACCCGGATATATCCTTCCGGATCTGCTCTTCTTCCAGATAATGAACCGCATAGTGATATTTCTCCCGCATATCCAACGTGGTTCCGTATGTATAATCAAAAAACGCAAAACGTATGCCGTTCTTACTGATGTATTCACAGGGACGGTATTCCGTATCTGCAGAGTTCTGTATTCCCAGACAGGTAACCCCACTGTCTGCAAAAAGATCCGTCGTGGCATTGATCCCCGAGATTCCTTTATCCGCCGCATGATTTCCGGCTCCGGAGACAATATCAAATCCTGCGTTTACGATTGCATCCCCCACTGCAAGCGGCGTACCGAAATAAGGATACGAGCTCACCATATCCGGATCATCCACCAGGATACTCTCCAGCTGCAGCACCGCCAGATCCGCTTCCCGGATATCCGGCAATACATCCTTGTACAGGAAATCATAATACCCGCCGTTTTCCCGATCCGCATATTCATAGATCGTATCGTGGATCAGATTATCACCAAAAGCGACAAAACGCACCTCATTCGGCATATTCTTCAACCCCCAGGAATCCCAGCGCCAAAGAGTACATTTTCCTTCCACATCCTCCATCAACAGGATCTGCGGATTCTTCTCCATTCTTTTGAAACGTTTAAAATCCACGCCATTGTCCGAAGAAAACCATTTGTTGGTCACGCTGCCGTCCGCATTCAGATCATAGATAAAAATATGCTGCGACCAGTCCTGCGGATTGTCTTTTTCCCAAAACGGCTGTGCCGAACCGTATTTCCCCCTTCTCCAGCACAGCAATATCAGTTCCTGGTCTCCGTCCCGATCCAGATCCGTGACCAGCAAGTCCTGAGTTTTCACCGCACCTCCGATCTTATGGACCGGCACATCATTCTTGCTGATCTGCACTTCGCGTTTATGCAGCGTGACCGTGATCCCATCGCCGGCTTCCGTCACACGTTCTTCCCAGGAGATCCATTTCGGAAGAAACGCTCCACAACGATCCATTACAAAAACGGCAACAGCCAAAATGACTATTGCCGTAATAAAGATACAGGTGTTACGGATTATTCTGCTGTGCGATATGTGCTTGTCCATGCCGGCTGTTCCACATCCGATTCTACCTTGATCCAGTTCCAGTCATCATCCAGATAACCGCCATCCAGCATCCCGCGCCACTCCTGATCCGTCATACGCTGTGACATCGGCTGCGTAAACTGGTAAAAACTGTAGGCCGATCCGCTGCCCACATGCAGTTCTCCGTCGATCGGGAATACCACATAGATCTTCTGTGCCTGACCGCTGCCGATCTCCAGCACCTGACCGTTGGGGTCTGTCGCAATGTCCGTGATCACCGGGCAGGGTGACTGGTAACTGTAATTCAGTGAATAATCAACGGTATCCTGATTTGCCTCTTTCCAGAAATGCTCCAGGTTACCGCCGTACTCCCGGATAAAATCATATTCCTCATCGCTCAGGAGCTCATTTTTCAGTTCCTTTTCTGAGATGGTAACCAGCTTCAGCGCGATCTCTTTCAGACGTTCCAGATCCTCTTCCGCTGATTTACTGAGCATGCCGTAACCCTTCAGCCCCTCTTCGGTCTTCTCTGCCAGATTCACGAATCGATTGTACACTTCGATCTCCGGATCCACATAACCGCGATCATCATACTCCGGTTCATCCGCGCCGCCCATTTCCGCGATCACCTGCTTCGCATACAATACCGTATCATGCTTCAATTCCGCATATGAGCCCGCAAAAGTCTCCAGATCTTTTCTTACCCAGTTTTCCGAACACATATAAGACGGATAGCCCTCTCCCTTTACCTCCAGAAGCGGCCGGAGCGTATTCAGCCATCCGGCATAGAGGCTTGCATTCCACAGTGCCGGATCATCATTGTCAAAACGCTGCTTCAGATCATTAAAGTTCTCACTGAAATTCTTATACGTAAGATCTTCACTGCCTTCCAGAATCTCGTACGCCTCCTTTGAACCAAGAACCGCCGCGGTATCCAGCGCATTCGGGAGCATACGGCACTCGCCGCTGTCATTCTTATCCACAGCACTGTAGATCAGCTTTTGCATGATCGCCGCATCGATCGTAAAGCGCTGTCCCATGAAACGGTAACTCGGGATCACCGGATCATCCCCGTCATAGACCGGTATAGAATTGATCCCCGGCATCTGATAAGCTTTTAATGCTTCCCAGGTCCTGGCAAATCCATCCGCATCGGCAATTGCTGCTTCCGTATCCGGCATGGAACCGTAAGCATCACTGACCATCTGTGACAGTTCATAGTAACCTGGATCATCCGATGCCCCTGCAAAGAAAGATGTGATATCATAAATACTGCGCCAGTCCCCATCCCCTCCTTCCGAAAGAGAAATGGTCTGCAGTATAGCACTCTTTGTAAGATCTTCACTCTTTACGGTAAACGCAGTACGTCCATACCACATCATCGCCCGGAAGTACTGTTCCAGCTGTTCATTTCCTGCATAGTATCCGCGTACTATGTATTGTGTATAATCCTCAAATTCCCCGTTGATCGTCGAAGTCTCAATTCCGTCCGCAGCAGCGATCCTGCTGAGCTCGGTTTCTGCATCTGCCTCAATCTCTTCAACATTCGGCATATTCACCGGAAATATCGTACCCGGATCCTGTAATTTGGCTCCGACATAGAACAGTTCAAGATTTTTTGCAGCTGCCGTTTCCCAATCGGTGCCCTTCGCCATCACATACTGTTCCGCCGCATTGGTCAGCAATACTTTGCTCATGTTCGCAAGAGCCGGTGCCAGATAGTCCTCCTCCGTATGCCGCATCAGACTGGCAAAATACAGATGATAAGTATGCATCAGCGAATCCACGGTGATAAAATTCGGGAACCGCATATAACGATTACCTTCATACACATCAAAGAATTCGTTATTGGAGCTTGTCGGATAGATCACGAAATTGTCCCGGATCAATCCTTTGGCAACTTCATTGAGCTTACCATCCTCATAAAACATATATTGAAAACTATCTTCATATACGACATTAGAAAAATCGTCCTCAACGTAATATGCCGGTACAGACGGCACCAGCGAACTGTCATAATAGCTGTCAAACGCTTCCCCGAGAAGCGTCGGGCGCCCCTTTGTTACCACAGTTGTTCCGCTTACCGCCGGCTCTGCCTGTGTCGGCAGTTCATCCGGTGTCTGCGGCAATGCAGCTTCCGAAGGTGTTTCCGTAGGATCCGGCTTTTCTGCCTCTGAAATGCTGCCGCGTCCGTTTCCTGTATTACCGCAGGATGCCAGCAACGTCATAGTCAATAATAGTCCGATCACGGTTCTTCTTTTCATAGTTTTCTCCTCCTCAAGAAATACCTCATCCGGCCTGCAAATGGAAACAAGAAATATCAGTTCCGCTTCATCAATATCTCCATTCCCCGGTCCAGACCGTCTACGGTCAGCGGCAGCATGGGGAAGATCTCCTTGATCGCCGTCTCTGCTTCGCGCCAGGGCGCCGGCACCAGAGACATTTTGGGATTCATCCATACCACACGCTTATACTTGCGGCGCAAACGCAGCAGCCACTCCTGTCCGGAATATCCCCCGTTAGGTCCACGGTAATTACCATCTTTTGCGTACAGTTCCTCCGGTGCCATCGCGGCATCGCCTACAATGATCACCTTGAAATCCTTATCCAGATTTCGGAACATCCACTCAGTTTCGATCCAGTCCCCGTTTTCGCATCCCGGTGTATTATAAACATGCGAATAGATGCAATTATGGAAGTAATAGGTTTTCACTTCTTTGTAGTGGTTCGATTTATGTACCGACTGAAACAGCTCATTCAGCAGATCACAATACGGGATCATGGTACCGCCGCTGTCCATCAATAAAAGCAGCTTTACGGAATTCTTCCGCGGCTTATCCATCACGATCTGCAGCACACCTCCGTTATTGCAGGTTTCGTCGATGGTACTGTCGATATCAAGCTCCGTCTTCGGAATATCGAGCCGGGACGAAAACTGGCGAAGCTTACGCAATGCTGTCATAAACTGTCTTCCGGTCAGCACACGGTCATCACGAAAATCACGGTATTTTCTGGCACCTACTACCTGAAACGCCGACTGATAACCGGTCGCGCCTCCCACACGGATACCTCCGATATTGCCGCCGGTATTGCCGAAACTGGTTTTCCCCATGGTCCCGATCCAGTAGGATCCGCCATTATGCTCACTGTCCTGATCTTTCAGTCGCTGCTTATACTTTTTCTCCACATCGTCTTTATCGATCTCGAAACTTTCCACACGGTTTAAATATTCCTTATCCGTTTCATGGAGCAGCTCGTTCATCTCCGGTTTATCCAGCCAGCGGAGCATCTGCTTGCTGATCTCGGTCTCCATCTGTGCAGATTTAAAGCACTCTTCAAAAGCAAGATCAAACTTATCAAATTCCGTTTCGGATTTGACCAGGATCGATCTTGCCACGTAATAAAACTTCGTGAGTGATGACTCGCATAGCCCGGCATCGAGCGCCTGCTGCAGGGTCAGCCACTCACTTAGAGTTACTTCAAGGCCGTTTTTCTTTAAACTGTTGAAGAATTTGTAGAACATAACACCTCATCACGTATAATGCTTCACGGTTTCGAGATCTTCGTCTTTCTTGACGATCACACCAAGGAACGGTAGTTCCGAACGCAGCGTATCGGTAGCAATCCCCCCGATCTGCAATGCGTTGACCCAGTCGATCAATTCCGACGTACTCGGTTTCTTACGTACATCACGGATACCACGGATCCAGTAGAACACGTCCATCGCATTTTTCAACAGATTTTCTTCAATGTTCGGATAATGTACTTTCACGATCTCTTCCATCAGCTCTGCATTCGGGAACTCAATATAATGGAAAATACAACGGCGCAGGAACGCATCCGGCAGTTCCTTTTCCGCATTGGATGTAATGATCACGATCGGGCGGTTCTTCGCCTTAACGGTCCGCTTGGTCTCATGGATATAAAACTCCATCTGATCCAGCTCCCATAACAGGTCATTGGGAAATTCCAGATCCGCCTTGTCGATCTCATCGATCAGCAATACTACCTGTTCATCACTTTCAAATGCCTCGCCCAGTTTTCCGAGCTTGATATAGCGCGCGATATCATCCACGCCTTCCACGCCAAACTGGCCGTCGTACAGACGTTGAATCGTATCGTACATATACAGACCATCCTGTGCCTTTGTGGTCGATTTGATATTCCAGATGATCAGTTTCTTACCTAGCGATTTTGCTACAGCCTCGGCCAGCATGGTCTTACCGGTTCCCGGCTCTCCCTTGATCAGAAGCGGTTTCTGCAACGCAATGGCTACATTAACGCTTCCCATCAGTGCTTCACTTGCTACATATTCTCCGGTACTCTTAAATCCTTCCATATTCCCCCCTTAAGCCTCCCAAGGTAACTCATTATGTTCCGATTTCTTGTCACGCATCATCAGTTCCAATACGGCATCCTTCACCGGCTTGTCCTCAAACAGGATCTTGTTTACCTGCTCTACGATTGGCATTTCCACGTTATATTTCTTCGCCAGCGCAATCGCTGCTTTGGCAGAATATACGCCTTCCACCACCATCTTGACTTCTTCCATGGCTTCCTTATAGGTCTTTCCCTGGCCCATCAGATAGCCGGCCTTACGGTTTCTGGAATGCACGGATGCGCAGGTTACGATCAGATCCCCCATACCGGTCAGTCCTGCAAACGTTTCTGCCTTGCCGCCCATCAAAATCCCCAGCCGGGACATCTCTGCCAGCCCTCTGGTGATCAGCGCTGCTTTCGTATTATCACCATAGCCCAGTCCGTCTGCCATACCGGCCGCAAGAGCTACCACATTCTTCAGCGCTCCGCCAAGCTCCACGCCCAGCACATCCGGTGAAGTATATACACGGAACACATTGGATGAGAAGATCTCCTGTACATATTCCGCTGTTGCTTTCTTCTTGGACGCTGCTACGATGGTGGTCGGCAGTCCGCGCCCCACTTCTTCCGCATGGGTCGGTCCGGAAAGAACCGCCACTTCTGCCTGCGGAACCTCCTGCGCGATCTGCTGATCCAATGTCAGAAGGGTATCCTCTTCAATTCCCTTTGCCACATTCACCAGGATCTGGCCATCCGCTACAAGCTCTTTCATCTGCCTTGCCGTCTTTCTGGTAAAGATGGACGGTACTGCAAGCACACACAGATCCATTCCTTTTACTGCGCTTGGCAGATCTTTCGTAAATTTCATTTCCGGCTGCAGTTTTACTCCCGGCAGCTTGTCCTTATGCTCTCTGGTACTTTCGAGCATATCGATCTCGTCTCCCAGAGCGGACCACATTGTTACTTCGTGCCCGTTGTTCGTCAAAAGCCATGCCAGAGCTGTTCCCCAACTGCCTGCACCAATCATACCGATTTTTGCCATTTTGTTCTCCCATCCGGCGGATCCGTCCGCCTGTTTTTTAGTCATCGATATTTTATATCATAATTCTTTGATCAGCATTTTTATAAAAGATACGATCGCAGAAATACAGATCCCGATGCCGATCAGCATAAATACTGCTCCGAAGATCTCCGTACCTTCTGCCTTTGTCACATTGGTTGAGAAGATTGCAAAGGCTCCGAATCCACCAAACAGTATTCCAAATATCAGCATAAAGAAATATCCGGTGCCGCTGCGCATCAATCCCGAGATCTTCAAAAGCATTTGCACAAGCGGTGCATCCGTATTGCCACGAAATAATAAGATCAGGGTGAGCAGGTTTTCGAGAAAAGAAATAACTGCCAAAACCAGAAAAATGATCACCAGCACGCGCAGTCCGCTTCCCATAAAGTGCAGGAACTCATCACCGCTGTTTTCAAAAACCCGGAACAAATCGAATCTCGTTAAGAAATATACTAACAGGATCACTCCTGCCAGGGCTTTTCCGGTCTCGGCTGCTACGCGGGCCGTCTGTAACTTTGCCGGATCGATCCGATTCGACAGATCATCTCTGTTAAAGCGATTGTACTCCATACCCCCCTCCAATCTTGTCCCTTTCGGGACTCAGCTTTGAACATCCGATACGATTACAGTATACCACAGGTAAACACGGTCCGCAAATAAGGAACGCCGGAATCGATACGTCCTAATCCGAGATCTTGACCACCAGGATGTCATCAATATAAATAACCGATCCTTCTACCGGATAACACGGCATTTCTTTTACCCGCCCATCCTGTGCGTCCACTCTGGTCAGATTCATCTTCATATTTTCAAAATAATTGAGATACGCATAATCAGTTCCGATATAGGACAGCGCAGTCTGTGCCGTCCCCCAGGTCTGAAGAGTGCTAAAAGCTTCCTGCGCTTTGATATACGGCGATGTTTCAAACGAACCGGTAAACGCTACCGGTGTCTCTCCCGGAATATATCCCTGCGCATGCGTAATGTCCGTTTCGATCCGGCTCATGAGAGACTGTGCCGCTCTTTCCTGCGCCTGTTTCTGTAAGTACACCTGATTGGCATATACGATATGGCACCAGATCTGCATCCCGAGAATGGCCGCCAGCAGAAGAAATGCAGGCGTGCATCGCATAATGCGTTCTGCCAGTCGCTTCGTGAGAGATATCGATGCTTCCTTTTCCGGCGGCAGTTCAATAAAGGAGCCTTGTTCCGGCATCTGCCGGTCTGTAAGAGCAACCGCAAGCACCGGCACCAGGCAGAATGCATAGGTCATCAGGGAATGCTCCATGCCCTGTGAGAGAAAGCATACAAAATTGATCCCCAGCGGGAATACTA
Organism: Lachnospiraceae bacterium; assembly: GCA_017508825.1. GTDB lineage: Bacteria > Bacillota > Clostridia > Lachnospirales > Lachnospiraceae > NK4A136. Next base: position 1,013 of record JAFWRC010000285.1, on the reverse strand, counting down.
CCAGAAGAAGGGTCTGAAACACCTTTTGCCATACCGCCGTCTGCGTCCTGCGATTCAGCCGCCGCAACAGAACGATCATAGCCGCAATCAACAAAATATTTCCGATCCGCTGTAACCATATCCATACGATGCTCATATCTTTTTCCCGGAATGTCATTGTGATAAACGAAATCGGTTCCCAAAAATAAGAAAACACATTCCGGTAGGTCAGGCCAAGTACCGTTCCGACCGACAGTTTTGAATAATCCCCGACGGAAGCCAGTCCGTTGTAGCTGTCTGCCGTCCAGATATGCAGACTTTTCTGTATCACCTTCCAGAACGCAACGTAAACAAGCGCGCCGGCAAACAATGCCCCGGCAGAAAGCAGGCTTTTTTTAAAAAACGCCTTCCATGTCGTCTCTTCTGTAAGATCCAGCAACAGCAGTATCATAAACAGCCCTATGGCAACACAGATATACGCCTGATATACGGATAAACAAAATGCCAGTGAGACAACGCCGGCGATCATGCTCCGGACTCTTTTTCTGCGAATGAGCCATACGCCAAACACTGCCAGAAACAGAGCAAATGCGTAAAAATCTACCCATGGAAGAAAATTGGCGTTGGCCGCGATCAGACTGATATGGCTTGCCATGACCGCCGCAGTCAAAACAATGCTGCCGTAGTTCTTCAGTCGGAGCAAATGTACGGTGATCACGACCGCGCACGAGATCCAGCCGGCAGCCAATATGGAGATCAGAAACGGCGAAGTGATCCCGCCGCGCAAAAAAACAAGAAACGGCTGGCCGACACGTCCGAGCGCGATCTGCCATGCCGCATCGTTTTGATAGATCATAAGGAGTGCATCCCCGGAAAACAGGGAATTAAAAAAACGATAACCGTTTACCAGAAAATAGAAAACCGTGGCGGACAATGCCGCCACGATATAGCAGGTATTCAATTTAATCGGGCTTATTCTTTTTGAAGACATAGGTCTTACGCTCCTCACCCTTCACCAGCTTTTTGATATTGTT
>JAFWRC010000284.1 GCA_017508825.1 Lachnospiraceae bacterium | reverse complement strand
CGGATCACATCATTCATCTGTCCCGCGATAAAGTACTGATCCAGTTCCTGATCGGCTTCCAGATACAGATAAGCGCCCTTTGCATCGTCATGAAAGATCATCGGTGCATAGGTATCGGTCAGTACGCCATACCCGTTGGTTGATACAAACATAGGGATCGCGATCTTCCGGTTGGCCTGCTGTAGATACAGGTGCTGTCCACGCAGTGACGCACAGCCCTTCTCCTGCTGACCAAGTCCGTAGATTGCCTCGTCTCCAAAGGTAAAATGTGTGCGGATATGATAGCTCTTGCCGGTAAATACTTTCAGCGGTTCCTCGATCACATCCTTCTTTCCGTCAGCCGTCTCGATCTGTTTTGTCTTCTGCTCCACATCTGCCAGCTGATAGCTGTCAAAGGCTTCAAACTCCACCGGCTGTTTTGTATCCTGCGCAAAGAGCAGATGCCCGTTCCGATCATAAAAGCGAAGCGCACCGGTTCCCCGGTTTATTTGTATTTTTAATTCCGGCAGCGTGAGGACCACACTGTCTTCTGTTTCATTATATTCCCATCCGGAAAAATCCCCACGATATACAACGCCCGGTTTTTCTTTTTGCGAAAATGCTTCCGCTACCCGGTATCGGATCCGCACAATGGATTCCGTTTTCGGCTCCAGACATAAGGTACCGTATTCCGAATACAGATACAGTCCTTCCTCTTTTCGTTCGATCTTCCGGATCCTTCTGCTCTTCGGTGCCATTGCAGTCAGCATCGCTTCTCCCCCTTTTCGTGTTGTAACAGCCACGCAAATGCTTTTGCCGTACGGATGTCCGCGTCTTTGAAATGATTTCCCTCATTCCATTCTAAAACAGTCTTTACTCCAATATTATGAAAATGCTCATACGCCCATCGGATGTTATCACCCACTTTAGCCATAACGGCATTTTTCGTCTTCTCTTCGCGATCTCCCAGACTCAGATAGACCGTATCCGCCTGAAAACTTTCCTTCTGCATAAAATCAACAAATCCAGGAAACCATATCGATGGAGATGCCGCTGCGATCCCGGAAAATACATCCGTCTGATAACCGCTCCACAGCGCAAATAAACCGGCCAATGAATAGCCGCCGAGAAAATACTTCCTATCGTCTTTTTTCAGTTCTGACAGTACTGCGGCCAGAGTATCCTTCGCACCGTCACCAAATCCATCTTTGCCAAATACCGGTGCTGCTGTCCAGGGTGACAGTTCTTTATTCCAATCCTTTACCGGAAAACCAATAAATGAAAAATCATCCCTTGCCTCTTGCCGGATCAGAGCGATCTCCTTTTCCAGTCCGGCCACTTCATGCTCTCCTACCATCTGCACCAGAACATTGGATGACTCCGGATTGCCATATTCGTATCGTATCATAATTCTACCCCGCTCTCTAATATACGGAAGCTGAGATGATCCACATCCAGCTCTGTAATGCGGCTTGGCTCGCTTTCAGACTTTCACTTTCTTACGACATTCCATTTCCCGTCTTCTACAATATACTGAAACTCATTGTATTTTTCGTCCGTCATCACTTCCAGCAGTTCCGCAAAATCATCCACCAGATTCATCTGATCCAATTCTGACTTGTCGATCCAGTGCATTGTGCCCTCTTCGGAAGAAACTAATTCTCCGGAAAACTCGCTTGTCTCAAACAAAAAGACCACATATCTTCCCTTGCTGTAATCACCATCATATATAGGAAACTGCTTTACTCCGCACAGTTTCGGATTCCGTATGGTCAGCCCGGTCTCCTCTTTCATCTCACGGATCACTGCCTCTACCACCGATTCTCCGATCTCAATATGTCCTCCGGGGAAAGTATATCCCTTCCAGTCCTCACTTACCCGGTCCTGCAACAGGATCCGGTCCTTATCATGGATCAGGCATAACACCGTAAACTCTGCCGTTTCTGTTCTATGGCTCATAGATACCTTTCTTCCATCATTTTGTTATATTGATCAAAATATTATTTACCGTAACACCGATCGGGATTTCCTCCAGAGCCTTTTTTACTTCGGCTGATAAAGCTTCCCGAACATCATCTCTGGTTTTATACCTTCTTTTTTCCATCCGTTCCATAACCGTAGTCTCCACCTTGTATAATGCTTCTTTCTCAGGAAATCCTCCGGAATAGCGTAATTCCACATAGGCCCAACACAATAATTCATCCCCTTTCATTTTGACCAACATGAAATTCATACGATAGTGGTCATCCGTGATCATAGTGGCCAGGTATAACCACTCGTCCTGTGCTGCCTCCATCTCTTCCTTCGAAAGAGTTTCCCAACGCTCTATAGGATAACGGTATTTAATATATTTGCCGGGAATATTCTCACTTTCATTAAATATCTTCTCAATAACATCTTCTACCTGATCATCCGGAACCTGATCCGATAGTGCCTGCCTGATCAAGTCCTTATTATATGCGATTTCCTCCTCCGCCGCCTCTTCGTTTGTCATTTCTCTTTTCACTATAGTATCTGTTTCTTTTTTGAATTTTATCCTGTGGATAATCATGTAAATGATTCCCACAGCAATTACTATCAGCACTCCTATAGCCTGGTAATCCGATTTTCCTATATATAACAGCATTCCCATCTCCTCCACTGCTCAGTTTTGAATATACGATTTCACCCGTCGCATGATCTCCGCAAGATTTTTGAGATTTTCTTCTGTATCATTGATCTCCAGTGAATGATTTCCTCCGGCGATCTTATACGCTTCGATCTTATTTTCCCTGAAGATCCGTTCGATCTCCTTTGCATCTGCCAGTGGATCACTGTCTCCGTAAAAAGCGATCCCGCCTTCCTGCGCATAATCTTCCAAAAGCACCAATGGCGAAAAATAGATCTGCTTTGCGCGGATTCCCTTTTCTTTGGCAAACCACGCAGCTACAACCGTACCGATGCTTTTTGAGATAAACAGAAGCTCATCTTCACCGTTGATCTCCACTTCGGAAAGCACTTTTTTCATTGCCTGCGCGAAGATTTCTTTTATCTTATCCGTTTTCCTCAGATCATCCTTTTCCCAACGAATGCCCGAAAAATCAACACAGATTTCCTGATATCCCGCCTCCTGTGCAATTTTTCTGCTATAGTATAACAACGGCTTATCCTTATGATAGCCGATTCCCGGAAATACGATCACTCTCTTTCCCATTACCTTGTCCCCAACCTTACCACCGATGATTATACCGTTACGCTTTTGTTCCTTTCACAATAAACATGCCGTAATCCTTGGGAACGCGAAGGATCCCGTTCACCATATTGCTTTCCAATACATCCAGTATCTTCGTTCTCGGAAGATCCTGCAATGCAGACATATTGGTCAGGGAATATACATAATCCACCATATCATCCACATCGGTCACTTCCAGCGAGTCTTTATAGTCATCTCTCTGCACATCGGTAAATACTTTCGAAAGTTTTTCCGTACCGTTCTGCAGCGTAAATGCATAATTCATGGAAGTCTTCACACCATAGGCTTCAAACAGACTGTAGATGTATTCCATAATACCGTTTTCGCCGAAGGTAGCACAATAGAAGGTTCCATCCGCCTTCAGCACTCGCCGTACTTCCTGCAGCCCCTTTTGCAGATCCGGCACATGATAGAGCATCATATTTGCGATCACAATATCAAAGGTATTGTCTTCGTACGGAATATCCTGAATATCGATCACCTGATACTCGATCCCTTCCATTTCCCGCAGTGTTTCTTTGGTCTGCGCAAGCATTCCGTCTGAAAAATCCGACAGGATCAGTTTGGAACACTTTTTTACCAATGCATCCTTTCCAGTCCACATGCTTCCTGTACCACAGCCAAGTTCCAATACCGACATCCCATCTTGGATCTCGTAATGATCAAAGATCCAGTTCCCGAAGCCCTGCTTATTCGTGGAATACTTGTCGTGGATCGAGATCCTCGCATTCAGATTGTTGGAATTTTGGTACTGCTTTTCTACCGATTCCTTGTCATTTACTCCCATTGTTATAATCCCTTTTTGTATTTATTCCTAACCAAAATAGCTTGCCGTTTTTTCTTTATCCGATCAGGTGATCCAGATGCGTTCTTAACTCTGCAAAACTGCCTTTGGCATAGCCTGTGATATCCCTGTTTTCCGTATTGAGCATACAGTCCGTCAATAGGAAGGTATGCAGCCCCGCCTCTTCAGCGATCAGATCTTCCTTTGCATCGTTACCGACCATCAGACAGTCTTCGGCATCACATCCGATCACCTGCAGGATTTCCGTATAATACTGCGGATTGGGTTTACAGTAATGTGAATTCTCATAAGTAGTGATATATTCAAAATCCGAACTATCTACGCCGGCCCACTGCATCCGCTTCTTCTGCGCCACTTCCGGAAACAGCGGATTCGAAGCCAGGATCACCCGTATCCCTTTACTTTTCAGTTCTTTGATGATACGGTTCGCCTCCGGATTGCATCCACAGACGCGTCTGGTCTCTTCAAATTCGTTGGCATAGAACGCGTCAAAATGAATCTTATCCGCGTATCCTTTTTCTCCGAAGATCTCCTGAAACTTCTTCCAGAATACATTTTCATTAGTATCTTCGCCATTATTGCATACCATCGCTGCCGTACCTTTCCAGATCCCTTTACTTAAGGATTCCGGCTCATATCCGTATGCCGTCATCTTTTTACAGATATCGTGAAAATATGTTTTCGTAAATACTTCCTGATCCATCGGCAGCAATGTGCCATCCAGATCAAATAAAACTGCCTTCATAGTTTAACTCCCTCATATCTTTTATTTCTTGTATTGCCTTTTTTAACTCATTTTTTGTATCGCATTTCTTCCATCCCCAGCTCTACCAGGCCGGTCGATGCAAATCCCACAGCTTCATAAAGATGTTTGGCCACCGTATTGCCGGGTGCTACGCCGGTATAAATATCTACCGCCCCGAAATGGTCCCAGACATACTGCATCCCCAGCTGCAGCGCCTGTCTTCCGTATCCTCTGTTCTGGTATCTGTGATCGATCATAAATTCCCATAGGGTGTAATAATTCTTTACCGCATAAAAGCCCATCATGATAAAACCAACGAGCATTTTTTTCTCATAGACCGCAAAGGGATATGCCGTCTCCGAATACACATAGGCTTTCGCCAGAGACTCCGCCGTGGAGATCACAAAGCCTTTCTGATCTTCGCGTACACGCAGTGCCAGGACATCTTCAATATTCTCTTGTGTGACAGGTTCTAAGCGGATCATAATATGCTCCATTATATATATATCAGATCATTTACGCTATTTCGCTGTTTTAGTCCGGAATGCATCAATCCATTAAAACTCAGAATTTATAACTGCAGGCACCTATGTTTTCCGACAACTATAAAAGTATACCATATCGTGTGCAATAATGCATCCGGTCAGTTCTAAAACAATTCATCCAGCAAGATATAATACCGCAGTTTCGCCCAATCCGGCTCAATTCCCAGCTCCTTAAACAGATCATCCGGCGCAATCCCGGGATAATATTTACCAAAAGTACCATCCGCATTATGGCGCAAACTGCGATAGCAAAGGGCAATATCCCGCCATTTATCCGCAACACCGGCATTGCCGAGATCGATCATGCCGCTTACCTTCCCATCTCTGAAAAACACATTGGGCAGGCACAGATCCCCGTGTGAGAATACCGGCTCTGCTTCCGGCCAGTTTGCCTCCAGCCACCGAAGCAGTTCCTCCGGATCCCGAAAACCGCCTGCTCCGAAAGTATCCGGCTCTGCATCACTCACATCCACCAGATCATGTTCTACCCGGTATCTTGCTTCCTTCAGTTCCGTCTCCAAAGTCCGTCTCCGCGGACAATCGGTGATATCAACCATCCAAAGCAGTTTGATCGTCTCTGCCAGCAATGGAATGAGCTCTTTGGGGTGTTCCATATAATATATATCACAAGCCATATGTCCTTCCGCTTTGCTCATGATCAGATAGCGGTATCCCCGGCTCACCTCGGTAGCGATCACCTTCGGTACCGGCAGTTTTCCTTCCAGCCATTGCATTAGCTCGATCATCTCTGCAAGTTCCGGCCGTTCTTTTTCGATCTTCAGGACAAAATCCTCATAGATACGTACCTGCGAATCGGAACAACCGACACTGTCGATATGATAGGTTTTATATCCGATCTGCTCTCTTATGCCCGGGGGAATATAATAAATCGCATTCGCAGCACTCAGATCATCCTCCAGCAGATCTGTTTTTACGATACCCAGGCTGTCTAGCACGCCTTCCCATCTATCCTGCATATCCACATCAACATCCACCGGCAGGAAACCGGCAGACAGATAGCCTTTGATCGCGCCTTCGCGGAATTCATCCGTCGTCAGATACACGCTTTTTACTCCGGCTTTCTGAAGATGCTGTTTTCCCATGGCATTCAGATACCTGCTCAGCCCTTTTCCCCGGTATTCCGGGCGGATACTGACCATATGCAGTTCCCCGTTACCATCCTCCCGAACAAATGCCGTAACTGTCCCAACGATCTCTCCGTGATGTTTCAGAAAGAAAACATCTTTATATAGATCCACTATGATCCCGTCTGTCATGGAAGCATCAAACGCTGTCGTCCCGGCATTCTCATCGATCAGCATGCCCTTCCGGCAGCATTCACACCAGGCCGCTTTATCCTGCTCCCCGGCATAGTTTTCCATCGTGTATCCTTCGGGAAGATCCATTTCGATCGGATCATCCGTTACGATCCAGCACATTTCCAATTGTTTGCGATCCTGATCCGGATCAATTCCGTTCTGCTCGCAAAAATCCCGCAGATATTTCGATATAGAAAAAGCCATTTCCAGGGGCTCCTTGGGTGCCGCCCAGTACAGGATTGCCGGCGTGTGTAATTCTTTTTCACCGGTCAGAATGCTCTGCGTCTCGTCCCATAAAGCATTCCATCTCGCTTCTTCCTTTTCCCCGGATTCTCGGGAAATATCATCCATTCCCTGCAGGATCATATGGATCACTGTCTCTTTCTGATCCTCCGACATCGTCTCCCGAAACTCTTTGTAAAATCCGATATATCCTTCCGTCTGCGAAGCATCGACGCATGTCCAGCGCCAATCCTGGTCATCCTTTTCGGGTGGCTGTATGCCAAATCGTTTTTCTAAAATCTCATAAAAATTTTTCATTCCTGTTTCCTATCTTACAGTTCTCTTCTCCCTCGGATTAAATCGACTATTCCGCCAATCTGCATACCCTGTCCGGACATATACGTTATGACTGTTTTTCCTTAATCACGCTCCAGGCCTCGATCAGTTTTTCCCGGCTCCACGCTGCATTGGCAGGACTTGTGGAAGGAAGGCAGACCGCCGGCCGGCCTATCTGCTCTTTCGTATATTTGTTATAGTATTTCTCCGCCGTCTTGCCATTTACAAATATGGCTTTGATATTTGCAGTTTTCAGAATGCTGCCGAGATCATTCGGCACAACATTCCGTATCGTAGAATCCGCGGATCCTTCGATCTCACAAGATCCGATCACATCCCATAACGCGATATTGTTTTTCTTCAGAAATGCTTTCTTTTCCTCTATGCTTTGCGGTGTATCCTGACCATATACCGCTGCTGTCACGCTCCAGAAACGATTCTGCGGATGCCCATAGAAAAACATCTGCTCCCGGGATTTTACAGAAGGAAAACTTCCCAGTATCAGTATCGTTGATTCTTTATCATAAAAAGGTGGTATCGGATGTTGTATCATCGTTTTCATTATGCTCTCCGGATCAATGTATTGCAGTGTATCTCTTTGAACCCGACGCCTAAAGCCGTTTTCATAGAACCGATATTGCCTGCTGCATGTGCCCATACCGGTGTTTTACCATTCTTCACGATCTCCCGGATCATATATCCCGCAAGTATCTTCGCCAGCCCCCGGTTACGGTAATCTTCCGCGGTTTCTACACCGATATCGACTTCTTCCGAACTCACCGCTGCCGAAAAAGCGATCGCAGCAAATTTCTCACCATCCATCGCAATATATCCGAATCCGCCTTTCAGAAATGCTTCATCGGAATCCCACGAAAATGACGGCACGATCCTTCCCTGTATCGCTTTTCTATTTGAAGCATCTATTCTTTCTATCCTAAGATCTGTTTTCAGATCTCTCCCGGATATTTTATTTGCCCGATCAAAAGAATATTCCTTTCTTTGATCCATCAATAATCCGGGTTTTCCCTCAAAATAGCGGATCACTTTTTCATCATCCGTGATCAGAACAAAACGCCGTTTTGTCTCTTTACAAAAATACTCCTCGTAGATCTTTTCCAGGAACTCCTCGGTAACGTTTCCCGACAGATAAGCGAATCCGCAATAATGCCAGAACAGAACACATTGCATGTTCTCTTCATTGTCTGCGATCATATCTCCATTTTGGATGCCCTCGGCTATGGATAAAGGATATACCCGATTGCTGCTGCATCTGTATGCATATTCAATCCAATGTGACCTCATAATATATCTTACATCCGGTTTCAGACTATCCTCGATCTCATCAAAATGTTCTTCCAGAATAGGATACGGCCCTGTCTCATAATCCATTAAAAGACCTATGGCATCTTCCTTTACATCGGTTTCATTATTCTTCGAAATAATGATATTCTGCAATAATCCGTCCAATTCTTCTCTCATATGCGAAATATCCTGTCCATAATACGGATCCATAAACCAGTCCAGGCAAAACAGCATACTCCTTTTCCGGTCCGCATCATCACCAAGCAATACTTTTTTTATTGCTTCAATTCCCTGCCTTACAATCTCCCGATCGTTTTCCGTATAAGTTACCGTTCGATTTCCATTCATTCGAAAAAATACCTCCGTATACCTTACCGGTTACTCACAAACATCTGTTTTACATGCTTTAATGGTCTTTGTTGCTCCCCAGTTTTTCAGAACCTGCACCGAAGCAAATCCTGCTTCACGTAATGCTTCCATCTCATGTTCTGCAGTCAGCGGCGTATCGTAATGATAAAACTCACCATCGGAAAGCCCCTGCTCCTTTTTCAGATTCAGAAGTTCTGTGCGTCGCTGCTTCTCTTCTTCCTCCGTTAAGGCAAAGTAATCTGTCAGTATGAAATATCCGCCGTCCTTCAACGCTCTGCTGAGTTTTGCATATAAAGGGGTCTTCTCTTCCTTCGTAAAATGATGCAGTGATTCCACCGAAACTGCAGCATCAAACAGATTCTCACCGAATGGTTCCGTAAAATAAGATGCATGGATCAATCGCAGATCTTTATCCGGATATTTCTTACGCAGTATCCCAAGCATATCTTCCGCAAGATCAATACCGGTTACTTTGGCATCCGGCACAATTTCAAAATACCGGTCCAGCTCCAAACCGGTTCCGCATCCGAGATCCAAAATGCGTGATCCGGCCTCTTTTGGCAAACACTCTGCCGTATAGGGATAAAACTCATCGGCAAAGTCGATCGTGGTCATCTGGTGTTCTTCATATCCATCCAGTCTGGCATTGAAGAACTCGCCCATCTTTTCCAGTGTATTCATTCTTACGCTCCTCTACATCTTGTCTATCGTTTCGGCGGCTTTGCAAGATCCATTCGTAACAGACTCTTTCCGTTTGGCAATGGCGTACGGAACGCATCGACAAAATCAAATCCGACTTCCTTCAGACATCTCCACAACGCATCCTCCTCCATCTGATGATGCACCTGGTCTAATCCGTCAAATGCATGAAGGTATGGCGATTCCGACACCCATTCCGATTCTTCATTCTTCCCCTGCTCCGGATTGATCTGGATCACACAGCTGATCATTTCCGGATCCACCTGCCGGATCACTCGCTGAAACGCTTCGTATCCGATATACTCCACCAGCAGATTTGCGATCACGTAATCCGCTTTTGGAAGTTTTTCATATTCCGTGATCAGGTCTACTGCAAGATATTCCAAAACTCCCGAAAGATCCGGATATCGCTCTTTCACTGCCTCCAGATATTCCGTATTGATATCTACACCATAGACCTTTTTGTAATACTTTGGTGTGATATGCTCCAACCCGTTTCCACCTGCAACGCCAAGGATCATGGCGTATCCGGGTAACTCGTCATAGATATCCGGCTTTGCCCGAAACATTTCATAGATACGGAACTGCTCCTTCATGATCTGATTCAATGCCTGTAACTGCTGTACACTGTCCAGGCTCATATGATTCTCATAATCCGATAAACGGATTTCCTTCCACGGATTCATAATATTTCCTCCACGCTTTACTCCTGCCCGATCTCACCCTTCGCGAACAGATTATCCTTCCCCATACCGCAAACATATGGGTTACTGTCATAGAAATGGCAGAATTCCAGAAAATCTTCTCTTTGTTTCGGGTCCTTCATGATCTTTACTAGGATCTCGTTCGGTATGGTCCTCGCAAAAGCCCCCGGCCCTGCCAAACTTATATTCTTTACGCCGCAGTCGGTAAGGAGCTTTTGCAGTTCGTCCGGCATAAAATGATATGATATACACCAGGGTACTTCTCCGCTGTCATATGCGTTCTTTGTTTCTTCCACATCGCACAACAGACCGCTTTCATAAGATTTCATCAAACTATCCTTATTCAGATGAAAGTTTTCGATCATCTGATCACGGTGCTCGATACTCCAACGAACCAAGACATCCTCACTGTTCCGGTCCAGGAAAAACTGATTCTTTTGAATTGGATTTGCCAGATACGGCAAGGCCCCAAGCCTGCTTGATACACTGATCATGATACGTTTCTTTGCAATCCTTACCAGTTCTTTGATTGTTTTTTCCTGATCCGGATAGGTGTAGGAGATCGGTGCATCAAAGGACATTACCAGATCAAAGGACTGATCCGCATAATCCGACAGATCTTCCAATGCTCCCTTTACAAAAGTCATCCGGTCAAGAACCCCCGCTTTCTCAGCAAGTTCCTTCGCCTTAACGATCATCGGCAGCGAGATATCAAAATGTGTCACATGTAGTCCCTGTTTTGCAAGAAGTATGGAAAACCTTCCACAGCCTCCGCCTCCGTCAAACACCGTTTCTATCCCGTCCAGATTACGGAGCAGTTCCTTTTCGATATGCGACTTTTGCACAATATCATCAATAAAAGTCTGTTCCCTCTCCGCTTCCAGCTCACCCTTATCCGACTGGTTCCACATTCTTTCTGAAATCTTTGTACTATATTCCATCATTCCTCCTACTATTATCCAATCTCATACAATAAATAAACATCTGTGTTGTAATAATCCCGAATACGATTTTTATCCGCCTCTGTCAGCTCTTGTTCCGAATATCTTGCCACTAACGAACTCAGATAATAATAATTCGGGTGATTCCGATAGGAAAAACCTTCCCTGCCATATAATCCCTGTATTCGGTCATATATCTGCTGTATCTCCTGCGTCGATCCGCATTTTATTGCATCCAAAACGATCTGTTCCTGCCCCTTTGCCGAACTCATAACGATTGCTTTCATCGTATTGATCGTAACAAACAGCCATTCCTCAAGATCCTCGATCTGTGCCGGATGGTCTTTCAGTTGTTTTAGCACTTCATCATAGATCACTTTGCTCATCTCCATCGTTTCATTCTACAAAACTGTTTCCACCTGAAAATCAATCCGAAAATTGTTCCGTAACTGATGACAGATCATAGTTTTTCGATTTCAGGATCACGGCGTGTTCCGGAAAGACTTCCTTCAGGATCCGCAACTCCACGGATTTACGATGTTCCAGATGCTTTACCAGATCATCAAAATCCTTCCACCCCTGATGCAATCCATGCGGGCTCTGTTTCAGATATTCCATCATCAAAGGAAACCACATTTCATTTCCGTCTCCATCTACACGCTCTTTACGAATAATGCTGATTCCTTCCGCAATATCGTCTACATTAAGATATAAGATCTGATATTCCCGATCACCAATTACCGTCTTCATTCTTTTGTAGAACTCTATGATCTCGTCATCCGTCATTTCGAAATACAAGATCTGATCCTCCACAATATTCTGAAATACGGAACATTCGAAAATCTGTTTATCCCCCTGCCATCTTTCATATCGTGACAGTATGATGTTCTCAAACTCATGTTTTGGGATACGATTATTATAGATCTCATATTGTTCCAGATCCTTATGAAATCCCGGAATATCCGTGATGATCCTGGTATAGGTCACTACATAGCGTTTTCCGTTTCCTTCATAATCCGGCTCAACCGTTGTGTTATTTTCTATCTCATCCCGTATATTCGCATACTTTGTTAATATATACCCATATTGTTCTTCCGTCAGATATGCACACCATGCCAGTTCCACGGGCGAATAATCGCCTTCATGAAACACCCGGTATCCCGGCAATTGTTCCGAAAGCCTTGCAACCAGAGTACTCTTTCCTGCTCCCTGTATTCCTTCTATAAAGTAATTCATACTTCCACCTCCGGTCACTGAAAATCAATTTTCTCTAACGTCCATTGTTCGTTCTTGTAGTTACATATTGCCCGCAGTTCGATGTTTACATTTCTTCCCCAATATCCCATCTCAACACCATCCGCTTCCAATGCGATCCAGGCCAGATCTACAGCATAGTTTTTGGCATCTTCTCCGGATTTTTCACAGGAATCCATGCAAAACTGCTGCACCTGATTATCAAAACTAGTAATATTCTTCCAAAAAGACCGGATCATATCTTCGAATTCCGGTTCATAACCCTCTACATCAATCTCATTGACGGAGATCTTTTTTCCATTTTTATCTGTAGCTATCCATTTCTTAAGCATGACATCCGAATCGTATCGATCCTTCTCCATTATCCCGTCTATACTTGCGATCTCACCAAGAAAACTTTCGATCACACTATTCACCTGCTCCGGTTGATCGTCATTCGAATTATGAGCAGCATCATCAATCCAGGTAACGGGTACCCCGATCGTTTTGGACCATTCCTGATTGTATTGGATGACTTTTCCCGTTTTATCTTTTCGTCCTACGATCAGAAGAACCGGGCATTGTATGTCCAGATTGCAATTATCATCCAAAAATCCGGCTTCTCCGACCTGCATCAAATGACACAACTCATTTTTCTCATATACCGAAAGCATCTGAAGCATATTCCGATAAGAATCTTCCTGCGTAGAAACCTGTTTTGCAATTGCATCTTTCAGCATCCGAAACGGATACAGTTTTGCCATCCACTCAATCTGGTTGAGCCACCATTTATCTGATTTCGAATAATATTTTTCGCCAAAAGGTGTACTGTCGATGGATACAAAAGCCATAACCATTTCCGGAAATCTTTTGATCACAGACTGTGCAATAAATCCACCCATAGACTGTCCTATAAAAACCGCTTTATTGATTGCATTTTCCTTTAATATATCATGCAGTACAACAGCTGTCTTTTCATAAGTAAAATCCTTATATGGTCTGGATTTGCCGTGAGCCGGTGCATCCCAGGAAAAAACATTATATTTTTCGGAAAAATACTCTGTCTGTTTTGTAAACAGTTCATGACTTGCTGTCAATCCATGAAGAAAAATCAGGGTAATTCTGTCCGATCGTAATTTATCTGAAATCCAATAATGAATATCGCCATCCTTTGTTGAATATGTTTTCTCTATCATAATGAAACTCTCCCTTATTCCCGCAGCATATATCGATCGTTTCCTTCCATATACGTTGTCTTTCGGAATCCATGCTTAAGATAAAACCTTTCTGCCTCAGTATTATCTTTATGGCATCCTAAGACAAGCGGACGTTTGCCAAACTGTCGGCAGGTCTTTTCCATCGCCATCTCCATAGCTTTGCCACCAATCCCTTGGCTCCGGTACGCTTTATCGATCACAAAGAACATCAGCCGGTAGTAATCTTTCTCTTTCATCTCCGGCGGATCGGTAGGCCAGGGAAGCGCTTCCCCGATCATCAGATAGCCTGCGTATTCTCCGTCCGCTTTGATCAGAAAACCGTATCCCTTCAGGTGCTGTTCCGCACCATACTCCATGGTCTCTATGAGTTCTTCCACATCCCCGACATATGCCTCCGGTATATCATCCCTGCGGATCCTGCGTGCAATATCGTAGTTTGTTCTGTCTAGTATTTCGAGTTCTATTCTCATGTCTTTTCCTTCTTATCTCAAAACCTGCCATGGGGACGGTTCTCTGGTCAGTTTTGGACCACAGAACCGTCCCTGTGGCTCATTATTTGTGGATATAGAGTCTGGACGGTTCCGGTTCGCCTTCTCCCTGTGCCTCACAGAAGAACTCCCATCCATAACGCTCATAAAAGCCCACATGATCAGTGAGCAGGTATACCGGTGAAATCCCATGAGCACGCTGATCTTCTACTGCCATGTCCAGCAGCCTGCCTGCAATTCCGCGGCAGCGGTATTTCTCGATCACATATACTGCGCAGACATTGGGTGCCAGATCTTTGCGGTCATGGAAATCGTTATCGATCACGCCAAGTCCTCCGACGATCTTGTCTCCATCCAGACATACATACCAGCCATACTCTGTCTCCCCTGCCAGATAGGCATCCATACACTCCAGATAGGCTTCCTTGGGCACTCCCCACATATCATGAAACCACTGCGCTGCTGCATCTTTCATTTCCGGGATATCCCTTAGTTTTCTGTATTGTAATTCCATCTTTTTCCTCCTTATTCTATCGTAAATTCCGTCCATTCAATCTTGCTATACTGCATGACATCATCCGAAAACTTCATTCCATTTTCTGATAAAACGGTACTGCATTTTCGTTCGCGATCAGATAAAAGATTTTTCATAAACTCCTGCTATTTCAGATACAGTTTCCCATCAAAGAATTTCTCCTGAAATTCTATTTTCGCCAGGATCTCTTCCGATGTAAATTCAGCCCCTTCCGCTGTAACTATCCACTTATCCTCATTATCATTTAATCTATGGTATACAGCGGTTACCGTCCCTGAGAATTCTTTCAGCGGTTCATCTACGCCCAGGATATACACATCCTGCTCCGCTCCGTCTCCGGCTATGATCCCCGGAACAAAGCCGTAATTTACAGGATAGCACAGATCCGGATGTCTTGGATGCTTACTTCCCAATGGCCGGTCTATCTTACAATCCACACGTTTTCCTATGACATCAGAATAATCCGGTATTTTAGCCTGCTTTCTAATTGATGCCTCAATGAAATAATGCTTCTGATTCTTCCACTTGTCTCCATCATAGCAGTCATCGATATGTCTTACTTTAACCAGTTCAAAATCCGCAAACACCTTTTTGATATCATCATGATCTACAAAGAAATGCGGCACTCCCTGCTCAGGTCCATCTGTCTTTATAATAGTGTTCTCATCCACCTTCGGCAGGCCGGACTCAGCATAGGTCCAGGTTTCTTTGGAGCATAAAGTCATAAACACTGCTCCGTCCGGTTTAAGGACACGGCGTATCTCATTCATAACTCTCTTCATACCTTCTGTATCTGCGTGTCCAGCTGAGTGCATTGCAAAAATACAATCAAAAGCATCATCCGCAAACGGCAGATTTTCCATATCTGCCATTCTGCATGCGATGTCCACGCCCTGTTCTCTCCGGTATTTTTTCAAAAAGTCCAATGCTTCCTTTGAGATGTCCGTTGCAGTTACCTTAAAACCGCATTTTGCAAAAAGTACCGCATGCCGCCCAAGCCCGCAGCCCAGATCCAAAACGCTCTTTCTGCCCTCCCTGCGCCATTTCTG